>JAOUJW010000045.1 GCA_029882975.1 Gammaproteobacteria bacterium | reverse complement strand
GTAAAGTGTAACTCCAAAACAACACCGTAACAAAAATAGTGATTATTGCCGTAATCAGCAGGAGTGTGTCCGTACCATTCCTCGGTTCGCCACGTGCAATAAAACCGGAAACATAGCCCAGCTTAAGATGCGTGCGGGAATTTGTCGGGATAACCACTCTGGCCGCAACCCATTCGACGGGCCTCTGCAAAACCTGACCTGAATCGCCGGCAACCGTACTGTGTCGAACTTGCGGGGAACTTTGGGCAATAATCTCATGCCCCTGGGTTTCAAGGTAAGCGAATTGCAAATACGGATTTGTCTGTACGATCTCTTTCAGGAACTGGTTCAATTCGGTAGTATCTACCTTATCCTTGTTTGCCGTTTTTTCGGATAGCGAGATAGCCAATGATTGGGCCAATGCCTGACCCCAAGTGCGCTCTAACTGGTACTGGTTATTTTCGTACTTAGAACTCCAATAAAGCAAAACTCCACCACAAACGACAGTAACCCCCGCGGCCAATAATATGCTTTCCCATAGGTTTTTCATTGTTCTAACGACCGTATACCTTTGTCGACACTTTCCAACAAGCGGTCCAATTCGACGGGTTTGGTTATGTAATCAAAAAAGCCGGCATCCTTTCCCCTTTGAACATCGTCCGGCATGGCATTCGCAGTCACTGCAATCACCGGAATGTCCTTAGTGCTTTCGTTATCTTTCAGAATAAACAGAGCGCTAAATCCATCAATATCCGGCAAGTTTATATCCATTAATATTAAATCCGGATTTTCTTGTTCAACCATATCAATGGCCATCTGCCCCGACGCGGCGTGAATCAATTTTAGATCCTCACGTAGACGAATGATTTGTTGCATAAGACGCAAATTCGCAGGGTTATCTTCCACATAAAGTACCAGATATTGCCCGGATTTTGGCTTTTGCCCGCTTGGTCTGTCCTCTAATTTATTTGTCATTGGGAATTTTCGCAGTTTTGTTTGGCTGACATCCACTATTTGTTGATTACTATCCGTTTTTCCAGTCTGCCCCATAGAATATTAGCTTGTATTTCGCATTATGCATTCAAACTCAAGCACAGGTTCATAAACCACGTAGACTTAGCTAACTATCGGTTCTCACAAATATTATATAAACCTCAACAGGGTGAAACTTTGTAAAACCTTGCGTAAAAAATGCTCAAGCGACATCCGAGTTGGAACTGTCTTTACCCCACACAGCCAATAGGCGCGCCAACTGATCGATTTTTATGGGTTTAGTTATGTAATCGTCCATCCCCTGTTGCAGACACTTGTCGCGATCACCGTCAATGGCGTTTGCCGTCATGGCAACAATGGGCACTCGTCGGGCACCTGTATCGCGTTCCCACATCCGAATGTTTTGAGTACATTCATATCCATCCATCTCAGGCATATTACAATCCATGAATACTATATCGTACTTTTTAATTTTGACCGCAGCCAACCCCTCAACTCCGTTATTGGCAACATCCAAGCGCATACCCAATTTTTCCAGCATCCCCACCGCCACTTTTTGGTTGATCCGGTTATCTTCCACAACCAATCCCTTTAGTCCCTTTCCCGTTTTTGCAGCCGCCAATTCCTTGGGAGTCTCTGCAAACGATTCTTTACCAAGAATATTTTCCAATAATTGCATAGATTTAACCGGTTTATGAAGCACTTTTACCAGAGACATTTGCGGCTTATCATCAAGGCTAAGCTTACTGAGCAAAATCACTTTCAATCGTTGCCCTGATTGGGCGAAATCACTTTGCAGTAATGCGGAAATCGCCTCGCCTTGCGTAATATCGGCAACCAACACGTCATATTGTTGCTTCAGACGCTGTTGCAAGTTGTCCGCTGTACACAGATCACATTGTAGATGAGCGTCTTGAAAGAAGCGTTGAAGGATGTCAGCCTGCCGCGCGTTGTCCAAAAGTAAAAGTATTTTCCGGTTGCTTGAAGATCGTAACGAAGACGGGGTATGAACCGGCATCCGTACCGTGAACCAGAAACGGCTGCCACGGCCTTCAACCGATTCCGCAGCTAAATCCCCTCCCATCAAATGGACCAGTTTTTTAGAAATAGCCAAACCCAAGCCTGTGCCACCATACTCGCGAGTGATACTGCTGTTGGCCTGAGTAAAGGAGTCAAAAATCACAGACAGCTTACCTTGGTCAATGCCAATTCCGGAATCGATCACTTCAACTAAGATGTTGCAATTACCGGTTTCAGACTGCCTTAGCTCGCACCGAATCACCACTTCTCCTTCGTTGGTAAACTTAATGGCATTGCTGGTCAAGTTGGTAACAATTTGAATAAAGCGTGTGGAATCCCCTTCCAACATACGGGGAAATTGTGGTGACATATCCAAGAGTAACTCCAAACCCTTGGCTTGAGCTGACGCATACAACAATTCCATCATCCCTTCGATTGACTTTCTCATATCGAAAGGGATCGCTTCCAGTGTGATTTTACCCGATTCGATTTTAGAAAAATCAAGAATATCATTTATGAGCGCGAGCAAATATTCTCCGGATTGGTATCCCGTATCCAATATATCCTTTTGGCGGGTATCCAGTTCCGTCTCACGCAGTAAGGTCAGCATGCCCAATATGCCGTTCATAGGCGTCCTGATTTCATGACTCATACTGGCAAGGAATTCGGATTTAGCCCAATTGGCCTTCACTTCCAGTTCCCGTGCTTGCTCCAATGATTCGGTTTTTTTCTGGATCAACAGTTCCTGTTGCTGCAAAATTTCAGAAGTAAAATTCAAGGAAGTAACTAAATCGTCCAACTCCTTTGCCGATGGTTTCACAACCATCTTCACACCTTTGTTATCCCTCAGCCGCGCAGCAAACTTCGCCGCCTTTTCCACAATTCGCAGGGGTCGACGCATCAATAAAAACAATAACACGATATACACGAGGGCTGCACCAAGATTCATCGCAATGGAACTAAACCATATTCTATTCTGGATCAACCGAAACTGGCGATTACTCACGTTTATTCTAACCCAACCCACCAACGGGCCATTAACAACCGTTTGCCAAATCTCCATACCTCCCGGATATTCCTGCACCAAATTGTCAGCGACGGAATCTCTTTTTGGAGTTTTTATGGTTTGTAGAGAATAGTCGGGGACCACAAGCCCATTTGATGATGCCTCTAAACCGATACGATGCACATTTCCAATTACCTGTCCTGTTGAATTCACGGCAACTATGTTCAACAATTCGGGATTTCTTGCTGCAGTTACCAAATACTTTTCAATGGCGGTATAGTCTTTTTGAATCATCATAGGCAACAGCGTTGAGGCTATAGTTGCGCTCAACAATTGCAATCTTTGGATATGGGACAAACGTTCTTCTATAATCAGCTTATTGCCGTAAAAATAGATCAGCAGGCTCATGCAAAGTAAGAGAGTGGTGCCGATTTTCATCAGCAATTGAACCGATAGACTGCGAGAGTAAAACCATTGTCTTAACCAACCCATGCCGTTTTGCCCTTTATTGTTGAACCTGATCCAGTTGTAACAATTCCAACGGCTCGTATTCACTATATGAGGTTGCCATGGATTCGGTAATCTTTACCGCAAGCAATAACCGGCGACTTTGTTGGTTTTTGTTCATTTCGAGAATAGTGGCCACCAGCTGTTGCCGCAATGATGTATCAACCCTGGGATGAACCACAATGGGATGTGGTGTTGTACTAGGTGCTTTGTATAGTATCCGCAGATTGTCACTGACCTGAGGGCGGTCCGCTTCCAAAGTTCGAATCACACCACCACCGGCCGAAACCCGACCAAACAAAACTGAACGATAGGAATTGCCATGGGATCCGGTATATACCGGATTAAATTTAAGCTTATATTGAAACTGCAAAAGTGCTCTTAGATACAGTGAGGCCCCGAAAGCGGTTGGCGCTGGAAACGCGATATCTGCCCCCATCAACTCATCCAATCGTTGTATGCCGCTATCCTTACGTACCACCAATATTCCAGATAATTTCCCAGCCGCATCACGAATTATGGGTATATAGCCTTGGTTCCGCCTGGCTTGCAGCGCATTGTAGGGATTCACATAAGCCAAATCCGGCACGCCACTCTGTAAGTCTTTGTTATACGAAGAAAAATCATCATACACCAGTAGTTGAATTTTAGTTTGAGTGACTTTTTCCAAATATCCCACAAAAGGAGTCCAGTTTTTTTGGGTGGTGGTACTTGAAAATTGAGGTATAACTGCCCATTTTAGTTGAATTTTTTCTGTAGTTCGCGACGATTCGCCGAAGCAATTAAATGCAAACAAGTTTAAAAGCAATAGAAAATACACACCATTTGCTGTATATTTTTTAGCCATGTCTACCTACGCTTGAACGAGTAATGCCAAATTATCGGCAAATTCCAATGCAACAAGCCGAGAAATTGTTAAATCTATGTAAATTCACACAACGCCGCGCACCGTCATGCCGGCATAACAAAGCGCAGTCGCAGAGGTTCTAAGGCAGTATCATGGGAATCTTCAGTTTCTTCTCATCTAATCCCACCGAAAAACAGTTTGCAAAACTGGCAACTGTTGCGCTGCGCCAAAACAATTGTGAATTCGAATTTCGCTTGAACGAACCGGACTTTAGTATTGAGTTTTTGGTCAATGATGAGTGGAGCCAACATTGGTATCTGCGTAATGCGTACAAACAATACTGTGCTTCCTACGGAAAAGAAAAAAAGCAAATTCTGCACCAGTTCGCCCAGAGTGTATTGAGTATGGCGGCACAAGAACTACCGGAATCCTATTCCGAGGCACAATCCCGCATCTATCCCGGAATTCGAGAACCGGAAGAATGGGAATACCTGCGCTTATTATCTGAGTTAGGCGGAAACTCCCTTTTACCCTCAGCCCGTCAAGCCATCAGTCCCTGTTTATATAAAACGCTAATCTTTGACTACAAGGACAGTATGGCAATTGTGGGAAAAGACACGTTAGCCAAATGGGAAATCGATTTTGATGAAGCATTCGCCCAGGCACAGGACAATCTCCGCAAAGTCAGTTATCAACCCTTTGAAAGCTTGAAACCCGGCCTATACATATCTCAATGGCAGGATGATTATGATGCTTCCCGAATATTCCTTCCTGAACTGTTTCATCGCCTGGAGTTGCTTGGTGATCCGGTAATCACCCTACCCACACGCAACACTATTCTCGTCACTGGATCTAAAGACGCTCAAGGGATCGAAGACTTGGCTGAAATCACCCGCAAAGCACTGGATGAAGAACCTAAAGTTATCACTGGCTACGCGCTCACACTCAATAATTTTACACTGGAGCATTTTCCACAACAGCAGGATGAAATCAGCAAACCCCTGTACAACTTGAATCAATATTGGAAAAGCAGAAACTACGAAGCACAGAAACATATTTTGTGTAGCTACTTGTATCAAAAACAAGCGGATATTTTCACCGCATCCTGCCTGCTTAGCACCAACGATGAAACCGGTTTCTATGAAACCTTAAGCGTGGTAACCAAAGATGTGGACACGCTGCTACCCAGGGCGGATACCTTGGTGTTTTTCGACCCGCTCACCGATGAGAAAATCGTTACTAACTGGTCAACTGCATTTCGAAACATCCCGCATCTATTCGAAACAACCGACTTTACCCCGTTACGATACCGTTTCCGGCGTTACCCGGATCCCACTGAATTGGATTTACTTCGGAAAATTTCCGTTATCTGTTAGGTCTGTCAACGATATGGGTTTTTCTACCGCGTATCCCTGAATATAATCCACACCGGCCTGTATGAGCATCTCCATGGTGTTTTCATCTTCAACGCATTCAGCTACAACGTTTTTCCCTAAATAGCGCCCTATTTCACAGATCGATTTCACGACAGCATAAGAGTTTTTGTTGCGGGTAAATTCTTTAATAAACCCCGCATCCACCTTAAAGTAATCAATGGGTAATTGCGAAAGATAAGCATATGAAGACGACCCGGCTCCAAAGTCATCCAATGCAAATTTACATCCAGTTTGTCGTATCCGGTCAATAAACTCCGCGGCTTCGGAAAGGGGTTGTATACCGGCTAATTCAGTTATTTCAAAACAAACTTGTCGAGGATTAACTCCTGTAGTTAACATTTGTTCTTCTACAAAAGCAACCAAATCTTCATCGTTCAGCGACATAGCCGATAGATTCAAAGACAAGCTGTCAATATTAGACAGCAACTCCGTATGTTGCACCATCCACTGCATTGCGCTTTTAATGACCCAACGGTCAATCTGAGAGATTTTGTTGTACCATTCGGCTGCTTTGATAAATTTGTGTACTGACAGATCATTACCTTTACTGTCGCTTGCCGTCAGCAACACTTCGTATCGACGCTTTGCTGTATCCGAACCGGTGGGCTGGATTCTTTGAACCCGCAAGCCCAGCCTATCGTTTTTCAAAGCATCTTCCAGTTCACTAATCCATTGCAACATCTGGCTGTGTTGGGCTTGTTTACTATGTCCCGAATGATACAGTTGTAAACGTCCACCTCCCATATTGCGAGCCAAGGCACAACTGGAGCCGGCCGCTTTCATCAATCCCTCCGCATTCTCCCAGGCCTTGCTCACAGGCACCATACCCATACTCACTGAGATTCGGTACTCTTTATTTTTCCAATGGAAACGGTGCGATGAAAATGCTCTGATTTGACTTTCACCAAGATCCAGGGCCTCTTCCACGGAACAATTCTCTAATAATACTGCAAACTCGGTACCACTCAATCGGGCTGTGACACCTCGGTTACCTAAAAACTCCTGCAATTTCTCCGCTGCCTGTTTTAGCAGTTTGTCACCACCGGAGTATCCGCATTGATCATTAATGCTTTTAAAATTGTCAAATTCAATATGGCAAAATACAAACTTTTTATCCTGACACTTCACTTGATCCAATGCTTGCTCCAAGACCTTTTCAAACGCCTGGCGATTCAACAGCCCCGTCAACATATCGTGCGTAGTAGTACGCAACAGTTCGGTATGCATGCCCTGAAGAAGTTCCAACAATACCGTTTCTACCGGCGATTTAACAAAATGTGCACTCACAGAAACCTCACCCGAATCCAATCGTTGGGCTAGATCCAACACGGATAAGGTTCGGTTTTTTACGCCCATTGGGGTAATAAAAACAAAATAACTCATATTCTCAGGATACCAAGCTAAACGAAGTCTCATTGCCGTATCCGGGGTCAGCTGAAAATGGAACCACTCTCCCCCTTTCAAACGATTAATGATTTTCTTGGCTTTAGCGTGCGTTTTGGGATTCAATTTAGCCGTAGAGGACTCACCGGTTTTAATACAGGCTCGTACCACCGAATCCAGGTTTTCCCGATATATTTTTTTCTGCATAGGCAGCAATTGACTCAGTGCTTCGTCTGTTTTGACAAAAGCGCTGTTCCTATCACCGGTGCCGGATACCAGGGTTTCCAAACAATCCTGCAATGCAACTAATCGATTGTTATACTCTGCATCCCCCGCTTGTATGGATAACTCCAAGCAAGATAAACCCTGTAGTACTTTCCGTACTATATGAGATCCGGAAAACAATGCCGCCTCATCTTCCAACGTCAAGGTTAAGACCGGTAACTGCAGCCTTCTAATCCACAGGCGGGCCATTTCAGAGATACGATAATCCAAAGTTAACGCGGAGAATAAACGACTTGAAAACCGAATAATGCTGGCTTCCCTGGCTCCGATTTTTATCCTTTTAGCTTCCTTAGCCTGCCAGTTATTCAAACCCTTTTCCACACCCCTCTCTAATCCCTGCACCACCCAGTCTTCCAAGTTAAGCGCGGATTTCTCCAAGGGCTCTTCCGCGGCATGTGCTCGTAAAACCGAACAAAGCTCGCTGCGTTGGACCATTCCGTCTGTGGATTGTTGAAAAGAAAACCAACGGTTATCCTGACTGAGCCCAAGCTCATGCTGTAAACCATATAGCCTGCTGATCAAGAAGTACAAACCACTATCGCTGATGGCTCTACCACGCTCCTTTTCCCTATCAATATCAGCTTCAGCAGTACCGGTATCAGTTGCTACGTTGGACCCTTCCGGAGCTGTATTCCGATCCACGACTTCCAGTTTTACGGCTGCATCCTTGCCCACAGGAATTTCTTTTACCGTTTGGATTTCCGAATTTTTTGTGGTTATGGTTTTTGCTGTGGTTTTGCCTGTGGTTGTATCTGCATTTTTTTCCGTAGTGTTTGCCGAATTTTTCGCGCTGGGTTCTAAAGTGGATTCCCTCTTGATTTCCAAGGCAGCGTGTTCATGCACATTGTGCTCTATGGATTCCCGGGATTCCTCCAGGTCTGCAAACGGAATTTTCGCCTTTACCACTTTAACTTTGTGTTCGATAACAGGAAGAACTTTTTGTTTGATCAGGAAATTATTGAGTGAAGAATACAAATGACCCAACTCAGACAACAGCAATTGTTCAAAGGCTTTATTGCAAACCGAGTTGACCTCTTTACTCAAACCCAGCCCTTTAATAATGTCTCGAAATATGCCTAACCAAAACCCAGGCCGATAAGGGTTGCTATCCTTGTCAATTTCCACTGCCCATAAAACACTCAAACGCTGCTCCAAATCTACAAGCGCTTTGCGATTATTTTCCTCGATTTTGTCAACTACAACAGTATCCGCCAACCAATTGTCAAATACCGTTTGTTCCATCAAGGTCAGCGTTAACTCACCCGAGGCTTTTGCTACCTTTGTGGGTTTGAATCCTGCCAAATCCCCACGGATCAAGGCAGTGAATTCCTGACTGACTTTGCTTTGAACCCGAGCTAATTCGTCTCTACCCTCCAGATACAAATTTTGCACAGCCACATCCCGCTTCACTTGTGCCAGTTGGCGCAGCTCAGTATCGATGGACTTCAAAAATTGTCGGATTATCTTTGGCGCAAATTCATTACAAATACTATTACAACGAATAATCAATGACTGGCGATTTGAAGTGATTGCTCTTTGGTCGATTCCTGTCGGTTTGGCTTTTTTATTCCTCTGCATTTGCTCTGCTTTATGCCTGGCCTGTTTGACGGCCTGTTGCAAAAGCGTTAGTCGTTCCATATTAGGATTAACAAATGACAATCCCACGCTGTGCGTATCCACCCGGACCACTTGGGCCTGAAACTGGAGTAGTGACTGGGTACCACTGGTAGACGGAATGGAACACTGAAGATCCACAGATGTATTCGCTTTTAAATCATGCCGAATACCATCAGTAAATACGGCATAGATTCCGCCCATGCAAAAACTTCGCACTATACAGGGAAAGCGACCGGCATCAGTACTCAACACTGCACCCAAAAATGCCGGATCGCGCTCCGAGGAACGTCGTTCCACTCCAGGTACTGCATCCTGCCGATTTTTACCTAACATTAAGACCCCGTTAGCAAGTATTTTTTTACCATCTCGAATCTTAGTTTTATCGTCAAAAACCACGATTTTATTTAGGAAAATAACGCAGACAGGGCGCCCCATTTCAAAACTGGGCGCTTTAATTCACTTATATAATATAATGATAATATTCCAAGGAGAGAGAAAGCAGGAAACTCAATACCAGGTGTAAACGAACGAAATGCGCGTGGTCTCTAAGTCTTTGTTTTGGTCGACAAATGTCCCATCATTATCCTTATGCTCCATGATTATGGTGGTCCGATTCAATTCGATACTCATTCCGGCACCCAATTCCAGCCCTACCCCTAAGGTATGTCCGGTACCTTGATATTCGTATAAGTTGGAACGAGTTTGCTTAGCGGGGTCCACCGCCGCGGCCACTCCCACTGCGCCGTTGAAATAAAGCGATGTCGAACGTGGCGTAAAATAAACGGACAGGCCTAAACCGGAATACCCGACCAGCATATCGTGATTTGTGCCAGTGATGACATTTGATTCTTCGTGACGGCTTAAATCCATAAACCAGTACACAAGTACACTATCGACAACTCCAGCACCCAAACGCAGACTCAGACTGGAACCGTCTACAGACTGTACTTCACTGGACCCCAGCAAATTGTCTGTATTGGTAACGTCACTTTCGTGCTTACCCAAGCCCAGACCCGCAATGAAACCCTGGCGATAATCATCAAAGGCATGCGCAAAAGCTGGAACCATAGCCATGATTACCACAATCGAAATCAAAACACGCTTCATATGTCGTTTCCTGTAAGCACGGATAGGAACCTCGGATTCCGGTCGCAAATGCCACTCATAGAGCCGGCCAGAGGACCCTTAGTGTATTGAATAATCTCCCGGCTTTCCACAAGATCCGGTACACGGTTGAAAAGACCACAAACGGAGTCCGTTTTGAAACCGCTACATCCATCAGGCCGACATGCACACTATATCTTATTGTTTAATAAATAAAAAAGCTGGAAACCGCCGCGGCTTCCAGCTTTGCAATCGACTATATCGGATAGGGATTTTAGGGACGGATCATCTAGTAGCCACGCGCCAGAATATATTTGGCGTTTAACCGGCTACTTAGCAGATAAGGAACAACTGAATACAGCCTTTTTCAGTCTTTTTATGGTAACGTACTCCACTACCAGCTCCACACCATTAAGAGTCAAGTTTTTGGGTGGGCCGTCTTTTGTAACACTGTTAACCATATCGACTATTGCGCTCTTACCATCGGCATCGGGGGTCATTCCGATGAAGGCCAACTGTTCACACCGTTTTACGGTATCGCCTAGCTGAGCATCATTTTCCAAGCGCATCGTCAGAGCTGCATTTTCTTTTAAAACCAAGATTTTTAGACCCGGCACCGTGGTACTCAGCTTAGACATTCCGCCATTATCGGACCAACCACTACCGTTAAAAATAGGAGCGGTCTCTATTCCTTTTTTTAATAAAACCGGATTGTAATTTGCGAAAACCGATATGGGTAAAGTCATCAACAATAGAGTTAGTATAATTTTTTTCATCGAACAGACCTCAGGAAGTAAGCTGGGCTTATAGTGTCCATCGAAATACAAAACCACTAAAAGCAATATCGGCGACAGGGAACACTTGTTTAATTAGAATCACTCTAATCACGCTTACATCACCCGTGTTTTTCAGTACCGACTAAACTTCCTTAATTTTCAATCTGCTGCTATTGTTGCTTGACGACGATGATGTCCACCAACAAACCAAGCAAAGGAGCTCTTGTGTTCAAGTATGAAATATTCTGGAACGCGATTTCTGACAGATATGCCGCAAAGCCCATTGAAAACAAAGCAGCTTTCAATGAAACGGTGGAAAGCATTCGCAGATACTTAAACACCGGAGATTGCGTACTCGACTTTGGCTGCGGTACAGGAACCTACAGTATCGCCATTTCGGACAAAGTCTCGAACGTTCATGGAATCGACATATCTAAAAAAATGTTGAAGATTGCTCAACAAAGAACTGCCGGCCAAAGTATTGAGAATATTCAATATCAACACACTAACCTCTACAGCCCTAAGCTGAAACCGAACGGTTATGATGCCATTCTTGCGTTTAATATATTACATCTACAGGAAAATCCCGTTACTGCCCTACAGCGAATTACAGAGCTACTGAAACCCGATGGAGTATTCATCTCCAAGACCTTTTGCGCAGGACCGAAACCCCCGTTACTACTCAAGGTTATGCGCGGGATAAGTAAAACCGGTTGGGTTCCTTACGTGGCATGTTTGGACATCTCTGATCTGGAAAAAATCATCGCTCAAAACCACTTACACATTCTTACGAAAACACAAAACCCAGCTGAACCCAAGGAATATCTCATCGTTGCTAAAAAAGCCGGCCCTACACCACGTTGACAGAATCGGAGAGAAAACCAGTTAACAGCTATATAAGTTCTATTGAAAACTGACAGAAATCCCTATGGTCAATCCAGCATCGGTGTGTTCTACGCCAGGGGCCGGATTACTGTCGTGTTGGATATCCAACCCTAATTTCAGAGACAAATCCTGACTAAGCTTGCTAACCAAAGAAGCATTTTCGATAGCCCGAAAATCTGAAACCTCACCCAGGTCTGGTTGATAATAAGTACTACTGAGCAAGGATACATTTTCATTAAACGGGTACTTGGCAACCAAATACAAATTACCGCGTAGAGCAGAACGGCGGCTGTCGCCTTCGGAGCTGCTTATATCCAGTTCTTCTTTTTCATAAAAACCTCCCAGCCCAAGGAACACAGCAGATTGTGTACTATCCTCAGTAAGCTTTAAACGTAAGCCACCGCCAAGTAAGGCACGTAAATTCAGCCGGGTAAATTCATTATTGGATATCTGAGAAAACGCCTCCCAAGACAATTTCGCTCCCAATTCGCGAATATGCCGCACATGAACAAAGGATTTGTTTTTGTTGGTTATCCCTGCATTTTCACCGTAAGCATAATCGGCAAGCACGAAACTGGTATAACCTTCCTGCGCCCATTGCAGCTTTATCCCGGTGCCCACGCTTTGTTTTTCTGTATTTCCGTATTCGGCATCTGCCGTCACATCAAATTCGCCCGAAAACCCAACAACGGGCTTACCCAAGTGCAAACTTTCCATGTTGACGATAGCAAATGCAGTGGACGACCAAATCAATAATGTACCAGCAAGAAAGTAACGCCCAGCTCTTGCCTTTTGGCGAATTAAACTCATAGCGTCCCTCGAGAGATTTTATCCTGAGGCAGCGAATCATATCACACCCATTGCATTTTTAGAAAAATTTGAAATTTTCGTGATATGTACATAGAGATTGCTTTGTAAGCACCCCCATGCGTGACATCATCTGTATTGCTGATTTCTGAGCCGAATCCGCCCTACACTATTCATTCATTGTAAAAAATCAGTCAAGAACCGGGTTCCAGCTGTCATTATTTTTCACTCGACTGGAAAAATAAACTTTAACCGAAGCACTCAACATAGCATAGTTTGTCTTCATTTCATTGCCGCTAACATCGTCCAAATCCGCATAGGAACGTTGATATTTAAATTCCAAACCCAGTTTTCTTCTGGGTCGTACTTCAAAACCACCGTAGAATGACCGGGTTATGCCTGTTAAGCGAACGCTGGTTGCAGAGTGTACGCTAACTTCCATTTGACCTATAGATACACCGATTAATGGTTGAACCACGCGTTTCGGCAGGAAATTCATCTGACCTACCGCCAGGCGCTGATAAACATTTGCGTCGCCGCCATAAGAACTGGCTTGATCGTAGTCAATGTCCCAGTCACTGACGTTTAAGGAGGCACCAACACTCAGTCCGTTATTAAATTGATATCGGAAATCCAACTGGGCACCTTCCACATTACCGGAATCAAAACGAAGCAAATTACCGTTCAAAATGAAATCGGTGTCGCTGAACCGCATTTGGGTTCGTGTGGCGGATAGAGAGCCACCGGCTGATACGGTTGATGGTATTAAAAAGAACAGAAAAATAACTCCAATGGGTGACTTGAATTTGTTCACGCGAAGAACCTCATTTTATACTGTCGCAAAAAGCACGAGCAGAGGGAAACAGCCCTAATCGTTATACCACAACGTCGTTTCAATTCCACAATTTGCGATGTTTGTAAGCTGGAATAGCGTTTTTTGCTTATTCCATCAAGTAGAGTTAAATCGTAACTCCAAAAGGAACTATTTCACTCTACCGTGTAATCAATTAGCGCCCATGAAATACACAGCAATCCACATAACCAGCCAGGCATAAACTCCGGCCATAACGTCATCCAACATAATTCCCAATCCGCCTTGAACCTTTTTGTCCAACACCGATACCGGCCAGGGTTTGACTACATCAAAAAACCGAAATAACAGGAATCCGACAAACAACCACATCCATCCGAGTGGTGCTGCAAACATAGTAATCATATAACCCACAAACTCATCCCAGACAATGCCGGAATGATCGTGTTCATTCATGTCCTTGGCGGTCACATGACACAACCAGATCCCCAGCAAAAAAAACAGTGCGGTTAACAGCACGTAGGTCGACGGGGATAAATGCTGCATCCACCATACCAGGGGAACTGCAGCCAGGGTACCTGCTGTACCCGGCGCATAGGGTGACAATCCGCTACCCAGCCCGAAAGCTAAGAAATGGATGGGGTTTTTAAAAATATTGATGGGGACGTGGTTGCGTTTCATATGCATTCAATTAGTAAAATGTTCATATCCGGCACGCTGCAATTCAATCGTCTGCCCGTTTTCCCGAATCTCCAAACCATCCCCTTGCTGTATTTCACCAATGCAGTGGATGGCACAATCCAGCCCCTGAACGACGCGCAATAGCTCAACTTCGTGTTGCGGGGATACGGTAAAACAAAGCTCGAAATCATCCCCTCCGCCAATGATGGTCTCCCACCCCCCCACACGTTCAAATACTTCAGGCAAACACTGCGGCAAAGGTATTCGCTCCACATGAATTACCGCCCCTACCCCGCTTTGCGCCAATATATGCTGTAGATCTGCGGCTAAGCCATCGGATATGTCGATCGCCGCCGAAGCCACCTCAGCAATCGCCATACCCAAAGACACTCTGGGTGCCGGCCGATTCAAACGTTGTAACCATAGATCTGACTGTTGCTTTAACTCCTGTGGCAACGACAAACGGTTTTGCATCAACATCAAACCCAAGGCTGCCTCACCGATAGTCCCGCTGACATATATTTTATCCCCAGCTCCGGCACCGTCGCGGCGTAGAGCTTTTCCCGGACTCACAAACCCATGACACTGGGTACTAATACAGAGTGGACCACGGGTCACATCGCCACCCACCAGCTGCACCTTGAACTGACGAGCGAGGTTGAAAAACCCGTCGCAAAAATCTTGCAACCAAGTCTCATCCAAACACGGCAGGGTTAAGGCCAAAGTGACCCAAGCCGGTTCGGCTCCCATGGCGGCCAAATCACTAAGACTGACTGCCAAACATTTATGCCCAATGTGAGCAGCCGATGCAGCCTCCGGGAAGTGAACTCCGGCCACCATGGTGTCTAATGTAACAGCCAGTTGTTTCGTGTCAGGGACTTTTAAAATGGCGCAATCGTCGCCAATATCCAGAATGACATCATCCGGCCGAGTGTTGCGCTGCTTGAGATAATTCCGGATAAATTGAAATTCGTTCAACGATGAGGATGATGAAAGCGTAGAAGACACTGCCAACTCTACTTATTGGCAGCGGCTTTGATTTCCACCGCGCGCAATTTGCGAGCTATATGGTCAAGAATGCTGTTGACGTATTTATGACCTTCTTCTGCACCGTACGTTTTCGCCAGTTTCACCGCTTCGTTGATGGCCACCTTGTACGGAATATCCAGTCGGAACTGCAGTTCGTAAACCCCGATGCGCATTACCGTGTATTCCACCGGATCCAACTCAGCCAATGGGCGATCCAGCACCGGCTCAATATGGGTATCCAGTTCATCCACCACCGCAGGAACACGATGTAACAATTCGTGGAAATACTCCATATCCACTTTATCCATATCGTTTTCCAACACAAACTGTTGGTCAATATCAGAAATATTCTGACCGGTCATTTGCCACATATACAGTGCTTGTACCGCACGTTTTCTGGCGAGGCTTCTGGCCTTACTCATACCTGTTACCTGCTACCCCATAGTAGGGGATCACAAAAGGGGATTACAAAACTCGTGGAGACCGATTAACTGATCAACCGCAAAACGTTTACCATTTCAATAGCGGAAAGGGCGGCTTCCACCCCTTTGTTACCGGCCTTGGTGCCCGCACGTTCTATCGCCTGCTCAATGGTGTCTACAGTGAGTACGCCAAAGGCCACTGGAATATCAAACTCGGAAGACACGGAGGCCAGACCTTTGGTACATTCTCCGGCTACATATTCAAAATGAGGAGTACCACCACGAATAACCGCACCTAAAGCAATAATGGCATCGTATTGGTCCTTCGCAGCAATCCGTTTGGCCGCCAAAGGCATTTCAAACGCCCCGGGAATACGCACCAGGGTGATATCCTTGTCTTCAGCACCATGACGCTTTAAGGTATCCACGGCGCCGTTCACCAGATTTTCTACAATAAAGTCATTAAAACGCGATGCAATAATACAGAAGCTGGAACCCCGTACCACCAATTCGCCTTCAATAAGGTTTTGGATTGTCATTGATTTTCCTCGATTCTTTCAATTCTTTAACACTATTCTTTAAATACCCGATGCCCGGTTTAAATACCGATTTAACCGGAGACATATTCCACCACTTCCAGCCCAAAGCCGGACAGACCGTGCATACGTTTGGGAGCACTGAGGACCCGCATTTTGCGCACGCCCAGGTTTAGCAAAATTTGCGCACCGCGACCGTACATACGCAGATCGTTACTGGGTTCCCGGTGCGGCATGTCCCGGCCTTCATCTTCCGCCTGATAGGTTTTTATGCGCTCTACCATGCCCTCTTGGGCGTCTTGCTGGCTCAACATGATAATAACGCCACTGCCCTCGGATTCGATGAGTTTCATCGCATCCTTCAAAGGCCAACCGCTGTCGGGTCTTTCCATTCCCAACACATCATGCAAATAGTGCGGCATGTGGACACGCACCAACGTTGGTGTGTCACCGTCGATCTCCCCTTTTACAATGGCAAGATGCACTTGATTGTCGATGAGATCACGATAACTTACTAACTTAAATTCGCCAATGCTGTTTTTTAACTGACACTCAGCAATGCGATCCAGATTGTGCTCTTTTTGCAACCGATATTCGATCAAATCAGCAATGGTACCGATTTTTAAACCAAACTCCTTGGCAAACACCTCCAGGTCCGGACGCCGAGCCATGCTTCCATCTTCATTAAGCACTTCCACAATCACGGCGGCAGGCTCCAGTCCGGCCAGACGAGCCAGATCACACCCGGCCTCGGTATGGCCGGCGCGGGTCAATACCCCTCCGGGCTGCGCCATAATGGGAAAAATATGTCCAGGCTGAACAATGTCTGCAGGTCCCGCGTCCGGCGCAACCGCCGCTTGGACGGTAGTGGCTCGATCAGCCGCAGAAATTCCTGTCGTCACCCCGTGTGCCGCTTCTATGGATAAAGTAAAATTGGTACCGTAAGCGGCGGAATTATCATTCACCATTAACGGCAACTTTAGTTGTTCGCAACGATCCCGAGTCAGAGTAAGGCATATCAAACCACGACCGTAACGTGCCATGAAATTAATATCCACCGCCTCAACCTTGGAGGCAGCCATAATAATGTCACCTTCGTTTTCGCGGTCCTCGTCATCCATTAGGATTACCATCTTGCCTTCACGGATGTCTGCGATGATCTCTTCAATATTGTTTAATTTCATGTTTGGTCTGCTTTATAACTTCTTCAAAAACCGTATCAATACGTGTGTTACACGGGCTTTATAAAACCGTGTTGTGCCAGCAATGCCTGGGTAATACCCTGCCCGGCATCCTTGGATTCCAGGACTCCCCCCTGAATCAAGCGTTCCAAGTATCGGGCTATTATATCCACTTCCAGGTTTACTTTCCTTCCCGGTTTAAATTCACCCATCGTGGTTTCCTGCAGTGTGTGGGGTACGATATTCACTTCAAAGGTGTTGTTTTCCACTGAATTCACCGTAAGACTAATACCATCAATGCAAATGGAACCTTTTTCAGCGATATAGCGAGCCAGATTTTGCGGTACTTCAAAGCGAAACCGCTCCGAACGCCCATCACTCCAGCGTTTCAACACTGCCCCTACACCGTCCACATGGCCACTGACAATATGTCCGCCCAAATGAGTGGTTGGGGTTAAGGCTTGCTCCAAATTGACACGACTGCCGATTTGGATCTCACCCAGGGTCGTCCTCTGCAGCGATTCCGCTGAAACATCCGCATCAAACCCCCTATCGCTTTTACGCACCACGGTCAGACACACACCATTAACCGCTATACTGTCACCCAGTTGCACATGCTGCATAGGCATTTTGCCCGTATCCAGATTCAACACCATATCGCCCGTTTCACGGCGACACGCATTGACACTGCCCACGGCCTGAATGATTCCGGTAAACATCAATTCCTCATTGCATTTTTTTTTGGTTCTACTTCGGGTACTGCGGTAATCCGCCAATCCCGGCCCACCGCACGCCATTCCTTGATGTCCAATTGCACTCGATCCGCCATGGTACCCAAAGCCGGTGTTTCCAACATGGGCCGGGTCTGGCTGCCCATAAAATGAGGTGCCACATAAATCACACACTGATCCATCAAACCGGACTCCAAAAGCGCACCGTTTAAGGCGGCTCCGGCCTCCACCATTAGCTCATTAATCTCCAACCGACCCAGATGAGACATTGCTGTCGACAAATCCACACGTCCCTGCGCATCGGCAGGTAAAGCCACTATCTCCGCACCGGCCCGCTCCAAAACCCGTTGTTTATCCGAACCGGCACCCAGCGTCAGTATCAACGTTCGTCCCGGCAAAGCCAGACAACGTGCATTGGGCGGTGTCTGCAGTTGACTGTCCATTATAACGCGTAGCGGTTGAAACTCCGGGTCCCAATCGGGCAAGCGGACCGTTAGCGAGGGATCATCACTGAGTATGGTTCCGACACCGGTTAGGATGGCGCAACTGCGAGCTCTGAGCATGTGCACATCCAATCGAGCCGGCTCGGAGGTTATCCATTGACTTTCGCCATTGGCCATGGCGGTATGACCGTCCAGACTTACGGCCAGTTTGCAGGTGATCCTGGGCCGGCCGTGGCGCATACGGAAAATAAACCCCGTATTTAATTCCTCAGCCTGAGCCTGTAATAGACCATGAAGGGTTTCCACACCGGCCTGATGCAATTGTGCCAGCCCCTGACCTGCCACCTTGGGATTGGGGTCCAACATGGCAGCCACCACTCGGCGCACTCCAGCCTGAATCAAGGCCTGAGAACAAGGGCCGGTGCGTCCCTGATGACAGCACGGCTCCAAACTCACGTAGGCTACCGCGCCTTTGGCTTTATCGCCCGCTTGGTTTAAAGCATGAATTTCCGCGTGGGGTTCTCCGGCCCGCTCATGCCAGCCCTCGCCCACGATTTCACCGTCTTTGACCAACACACATCCCACCCGCGGGTTAGGCCGGGTAGTGTTCATACCCCTTTCGGCCAGACGAAGTGCCATGGCCATATACCGCTCATCCTGGCCGTTCACCGCTTTTCCTCATCATCCAATAAGGAAATTTGCGCCTGTTTTTGCTCTGGGGTCGGTTGCTGTTCCAAGCGTTCGATTTCTTCGCGAAAGGCTTTTACATCCTGAAAACTGCGGTAAACCGAGGCATAACGCACGTAGGCCACTTGGTCGAGATTTTTTAACTCGTCCATTACCCATTCACCAATGACAATGGACTTGACTTCCCGATCGCCCAACGCGCGCAGGCGTTTTTTGATGCGTCCCATGGCCGATTCAATAGCATCCACCGGTACCGGTCGCTTTTCCAGGGCTCTTAAAAAACCGACCTTCAGTTTGTCTTCATTGAAGGACTCACGCAAACCATCGTTTTTAATCACCTGCGGCATCACCAATTCGGCATTTTCAAAGGTGGTGAAGCGTTCACTGCAGCTTAAACATTCTCGCCGCCGCCGCACCACAAATCCTTCTTCCGCCAGACGGGAATCGATAACTTTGGTTTCATCCGCTTCGCAAAATGGACAACGCATAAGGGTACCCTGACGGATTTTTTAAGTTAGGTCCGAATCTGCGAACCGCTCCCGAACAATATCAGCCGCGGTATACGGGATGCCGTTTGCACAGATCCAGTACGTGCTGTTTCACTTTCTGGATTGTGTCTTCGTTATTGATATCGTCCAGGACGTCGCACATCCAATTGGCCACATCCCGCACTTCCGCTTCACCAAAACCTCGGGTGGTGGCCGCCGGCGTACCGATACGCAAACCGCTGGTCACAAAAGGAGACTGGGGATCATTGGGGACACTGTTCTTGTTCACAGTGATATTGGCGCGCCCTAAAGCGGCGTCGGCATCTTTGCCGGTAATGCCTTTATCAATCAGATCCAATAAAAACAAATGATTATCCGTGCCACCGGATACCACTTTATAACCGCGTTGCTGCATCACATCAGCCATGGCTCTGGCGTTTTGCACCACTTGCTGTTGATAGGTTTTAAAATCGTCTTGTAGAGCTTCTTTAAACGCCACGGCTTTGGCTGCAATGACATGCATCAAAGGCCCCCCCTGGGTACCCGGAAACACCAAGGAATTGAGCTTTTTTTCGATCTCCGGATTGGCTTGGGCCAGAATCAAGCCGCCGCGAGGGCCACGCAAGGTCTTGTGTGTGGTGGTTGTGGTGACGTCGGCTATCGCCACCGGGCTGGGATACACCCCGGCAGCCACCAGGCCGGCCACATGAGCCATATCCACAAATAAATAAGCCCCCACTTCGTCGGCGATGGAGCGAAAACGCTGCCAATCCACCACACGAGAATAAGCACTGAATCCGGCTACAATCATTTTGGGTTTGTGTTCGCGCGCTAAGGCGTCGACCTGATCGTAGTCGATTTCACCGGTGGTCTCGTTCAAACCGTATTGAATAGCATTAAACAGCTTACCGGAAAAATTCACTTTAGAACCGTGGGTTAAATGCCCTCCGTGGGCCAAGCTCATACCCAAAATGGTATCGCCCGGTTGTAACAGTGCCAGATATACCGCTGCATTAGCTTGGGAACCGGAGTGAGGTTGTACGTTGGCATAATCGGCGCCGAATAACTGTTTGGCACGATCGATGGCCAACTGCTCAGCCACATCCACATTTTCACAACCGCCGTAATAACGTTTTTTGGGATAACCCTCAGCGTACTTATTGGTCAGCACAGAACCCTGTGCCTGCATGACGCGTGGGCTGGTGTAGTTTTCCGAAGCGATTAATTCGATGTGCTCTTCCTGACGGTCTTGTTCGTGCAGAATGGCCTGCCACAATTCCTCGTCAAAACCCGCTATGGTCATATCTTTGCTGAACATATTGCATCCCGTAGTTAGTCATTCCAATTCGTTTTGTACCGCCTCTCGCTCTAGGGCACGTAGTCTGCACCCTCTTCCTCGCCTTCCAAACCTTCCTTCTTAACCGGCATCAAATCGGCTTTGCTGATACCCAATGCCAAGGCACTGCTGCTGGCCACATAAATAGAGGAGTAGGTTCCCACCACGATACCAATGATCAAGGCTATGGAAAATCCGCGAATCAATTCACCGCCAAAAAACAACAAGGCAATCAATACCAGCAACGTAGTTACAGAAGTGGTTAGAGTCCGTGCCAGAGTCTGATTCAATGAGGCATCCACAATTTCCATGCTGGTGCCTTTGCGCATCTTACGGAAGTTCTCACGTATACGATCACAAACCACAATGGTGTCGTTAAGTGAATAACCGATTACTGCCAGACAAGCCGCCAGCACGGTCAAATCAAACTCCAGTTGAAATGCGGAAAAAATGCCCAGGGTTATCAACACGTCATGAAACAAGGCAATAACCGCCCCCAGGGCAAAACGCCATTCAAACCGGAAAAACACGTAAATAAAAATGCAAATCAGTGCATACACCACAGCCAAGCCACCGTCTTCAGTGAGTTCCTCACCCACTTGCGGACCCACAAATTCCACCCGGCGTGTTTCGAATTCACCACCTAGGTTTTCCAGGGACTTAATCACTTTCGAACTCAAGTCCGCCTCACTCACGCCTTCTCTGGGAGCCAGCCGTACGATCACATCCCGCGCTGTACCAAAGTGTTGGACGACAGCATCATCAAAACCGGCTTTGGCCAAGCCGTCCCGGGTTCTGGTGATATCCACTGCTTCTTTGTAGCCTAATTCAATTAGGGTACCGCCGGAAAAATCCAGGCCAAAGTTCAGCCCTTGAACACCCAGGCTGACCATGGATCCCAATACCAGCACCAGAGAGACGATCATGGAAATTTGCCGTCGCGCCATAAAAGCAATTTGAGGTACTTTACTAAACAGATGCATGTTTTTATCCTATATTTGGTTCGCGTCTATATTTTGTTTGCTGGAAATCGGGCCGTTATACCGATAGTTTTTCCACCCGCTTACCGCCGTACCACAGATTAATCACACCTCGTGTACCCATAATAGCTGTAAACATGGACGTGACGATCCCAATGGCCAGGGTAATGGCAAAACCCTTAATTGGCCCGGTACCGGCTGCAAACAGGATGACCGCCGCTATCAATGTGGTGATATTGGCATCCGCAATAGTGGATAATGCTTTGGCGTATCCGGCGTGAATGCTCGCTTGCGGACTGTTACCGTTGGCCACTTCCTCACGAATACGTTCAAAAATAAGTACGTTAGCGTCTACGGCCATACCCACAGTTAACACAATCCCGGCAATACCGGGTAGAGTGAGCGTGAACTGGAATATAGACATGACCGCAATGATAATCACCAGGTTAAAGGCCAGCGCCATATTGGCCACCAAACCGAACCCTTTGTACCACATGAGCATGAAAGCCAACACCAGAACAAAACCGATAATGACGGACATGAAACCTTTACTGATATTATCTTTGCCTAACGAAGGCCCTACAGTACGCTCTTCCACAATTTCAATGGGTGCCGCCAAAGCACCGGCACGTAATAACAGAGCCAGATTACGGGCTTCCGAGGTATCATCCAAACCGGTTATTTGAAACCGCTTACTCAGTTGATCCTGAATTCGGGCGACGTTGATAACCTCAGCAATTTTGCGACGGGTTTTGACCACCGTGCCATCTTCCTGCTCTTTGCGTTCCACCTTGGTTTCGATGAACACGACCGCCATAAGCTTTTTGATGTTTTCGCCGGTAACCCGACTGAAAATGTTGGCACCTCGACCATCCAGAGTAATAAAGACAGCAGGGCTGCCATTATTATCTATGCCGGAAGAAGCATCCATAATGTAGTCACCGGTAAGCATAACCCGGTTCTTTAACACCGTATGACCACCATCGCGCTGCGGATACAGACGGGTACCTGCCGGTATTTTGCCTTTTACCGCTTCTTGTACATCTGCGGTTTCTTCCACCAAACGAAACTCCAGAGTCGCCGTAGCACCCAGGATATCCTTGGCCCGTGCCGTATCTTGTACACCCGGCAACTGCACCACAATGCGGTTGATACCTTGTTGCTGAATCAACGGTTCGCTGACCCCCAGAGCATTTACCCGGTTTCTTAAAATGGTGATATTTTGTTTAACCGCGGTAGAGCGAATTTCCGTTTTTTGCTTCTCGTTAATGGTGGCGCGAATATAAAACAAATCATCCTGATCGACGCTGCTTAACTCCAAATCAGACTCGCGGCGGATAATTTTCTCGCCTTTATCACGAGCATCGGCGTTCTTGAAACCGATTTCCACGGCCCCCGGTATATCCGCAACCCGGCCGATCTTGCTGTAGCGAATGCGGTTTTCGCGCAACAAGGTACGGTACTCACTGATGTAACGCTCCTCAGCCTGTTTGATCGCTGTTTCCACATCCACTTCCATGAGAAAATGGACACCACCGCGCAGATCCAGGCCCAGATACATAGGCAAGGCATTGATGGACAATAACCAATTGGGAGTGCGCGGTGCCAAATTTAACGCCACGATGTATTTGGGATTTTCGTTTTCCGGCGGAGCCAGCGCTTTGTTAACCAAATCCTGAGCTTTTAATTGATCGTCTTCGCTGGTCAAGCGCACCAATAATTGGGAATTTTCCAGGGTCATACCCCGAACACTGATGTCCCCCGCCTGCAATGCTTCGCGTACTGTTTCCTGTGTGTTCAGGGAAACCTCGGCACCGCGAGTTGCGGATATTTGTAAGGCCGGATCTTCACCGTATATATTGGGAGTGGCATATAACAAACCCACAACCAGTATGCCAACGATAATAATGTATTTCCAAAGCGGGTAATGATTTAGCATTGTTGTTTTCCGAATCTCAGTGACTCAAAATAAAGAGAGCGTCCTAAAGTCGAGTGCTTGGAGCCCCAGGTTATTAAGCTTTGTAGGTACCTTTGGGCACCAAGGTTGCCACCGCCTGACGTTGTACCTTAATTCTTACATTGTCAGCGATTTCCACGGTGAGAAAGCTTTCATCCACTTCAACCACCTTGCCCAGAATACCGCCATTGGTCACAACTTCATCGTTTTTGGCCAGCGCTTCAACCATTTGCTTGTGTTCTTTGGCTCGTTTAGCTTGCGGACGAATCAATAAAAAATAGAACAAAACAAAGATTAAAACCATCATGAGCAATGGGCCGAAAGGATCACCTTGCGCTTGTGCCGGTGCGGTTTCCGCCATTGCGTCTGAAATAAAAAAACTCATAGACCTTCCTTACCTTAGGGTTAATTCTCGATTTATATTGAATTTCTTTAACGGGTCTCCGGATATCCCGGAAAGCGCGCTATTATTACATACTTAGGCTGTTTTTGTGAGCGCTATTGCTTTGCACATAAGGCCGAAATCGGCCATTTTCCAGCACTGTCTCTGAAAAATATCATATCTTTTTGTTTTTATTAATTATTTATCATAGCATGCGGCGTTGCCGATGAAACTCATTCACGAATTGCTCAAAACCATTTTGTGCAATTGCTTGTCGCATACCCTGCATGAGTTCCTGATAATAATAGAGATTATGTATGGTATTGAGGCGAGCACCCAGAATTTCCCCGGCTTTATCCAAGTGGCGTAAATAGGAACGACTGTAGTGTTGACAGGTATAACATGCACAATCGGGGTCCAAGGGGTCGGTATCGCGCTGATAGCGGGCGTTCCGAATCCGAATATCGCCATAGCGGGTAAATATATGACCGTTGCGGGCGTTGCGCGTGGGCATAACACAATCAAACATATCAATACCCCGGCTGACGGCGTTGACCAAGTCCTCCGGCGTGCCCACCCCCATCAAATAACGCGGCTTGTCCTGAGGTAACTTCGGCGCAGTACAATCCAGGACTCGCAACATCTCTTCTTTAGGTTCGCCAACAGAAAGACCGCCAATGGCATAACCGTCAAAACCCAGTTTGACCAAGCCCTGCAACGACTCCAGGCGCAGGTCTTCGTACATACCACCCTGAACAATGCCAAATAGAGCGGCGGGGTTGTCGCCGTGAGCCTTCTTGCTGCGTTCCGCCCACCTCAGAGACAAACGCATAGACTCTGCCGCCTGGGATTTATCTGCCGGGTAGGGAGTGCACTCATCGAAAATCATGACAATGTCCGCACCCAGTTCGCGTTGCACGGCCATGGACTCTTCCGGCCCCATAAACACTTTGTCACCGTTCACCGGAGACGCAAACGTGACGCCCTGCTCCGAGATTTTGCGCAACGCACCCAGACTATAGACTTGAAACCCGCCCGAATCCGTCAGAATGGGGCCGGGCCAATGCATAAAATCGTGCAGATCGCCGTGTAAGCGGACGATTTCCGTACCGGGACGCAGCATGAGGTGGAAAGTATTGCCCAGAATAATCTGGGCACCCATACCTTGCAGCTCTTCGGCAGTCATGGCCTTTACCGTGCCATAGGTCCCAACGGGCATAAACGCGGGAGTATCCACCTCACCGCGGGGAAAACTCAAGCGTCCACGGCGGGCTAAACCCTCGCTGTGAAGAAGTTCAAATTGCACGTCGGATTAGAAACCTCGGTTTTATTCCTGGATAATTAATCAGAGGTTCTCTCAAATATTATCTAAAATGGCTTTTTTTACCGCGTCCATGGTGGCGTCCACAGTAATCATGGGAGAGGTGCTTTGTTTAATGGCGGTATCCGGGTCTTTCAGACCATGTCCGGTCAGTGTACACACCACTTTACAACCTTCTTTGATTTTACCGGAAGCAATATCCCGTAAAGCACCGGCTAAAGAGGTAGCGGAAGCCGGTTCACAAAAAACGCCTTCTTTTTGCGCCAACAGTTTCTGCGCGGCCAGAATTTCTTCATCACTGCATTCATCAAACCAACCGCCGCTGTCTTTTTGCGCATCCCAGGCTTTATCCCAACTTTGAGGATGACCGATTCGAATAGCCGTCGCTACGGTTTCGGGATTGTCCACCATGGCACCACGCAAAAACGGTGCAGCGCCCGAAGCCTGATATCCCACCATGGCGGGACGATTATTAACAATGCCATGCTCGTGGTATTCCTTATAGCCCATCCAATGGGCGCTGATGTTACCGGCGTTGCCAACCGGCAAACAATGATAATCAGGCGCCGTACCCAATTCCTCCAATATTTCAAAAGCCGCTGTTTTCTGCCCCTGGAGACGATAGGGATTGATGGAATTCACAATCGTCACCGGCGCTTCGGTGGCCACATCCTTAACCAATTGCATACCGGCATCGAAATTGCCTTTAATTTGAATCACCACTGCGCCGTGCATCATCGCTTGAGCCAGCTTACCCATGGCAATTTTTCCTTCGGGTATCAACACAAATGCGGTGATGCCGGCACGGGCCGCATAGGCCGCTGCTGCCGCCGAAGTATTGCCGGTAGAGGCACAAATGATAGCGCGACTGCCCTCTTCCACGGCTTTGGTCACCGCCATGGTCATACCCCGATCCTTAAAACTGCCGGTAGGATTCAGTCCTTCATATTTGACGTAAATATCCACGTCTTTGCCGGTTGCAGCCGGAATATTATGAAGACGAATTAATGGGGTATTACCCTCTCCCAGACTGATAACCCGGGTATCGTCATGAACAGGCAGTCGATCACGGTACTTATCGATCAGACCGGTGTAACGAGGTCGAAATGGCATGATGTTTCCTTGTTATTTCCAAATATTTGATAATTAGCGGGACAGGTGTTCCAGACGTATACGCGCGACTTTGCCACTGATGCTTTTCAGAGCTTCTATTTTGGCAATAGCCTGATTCATACTGCCCTCCAGTACATTATGCGTCAGCATAATAATGGTGGCGTTTCCGGTTTCGCCTTCATCCACTCCAGCCGGCTCTTTTTGTAAAATAGCTTCGATACTGATTTGGCTGTCACCCAGAATCCGGGTTATTTCGGCCAATACGCCGGGTTTGTCCTGGGCTTCCAAACGCAGGTAGTAAGCCGTGGTAACCTCTTCCATACCCAGTACCGGAATATTCGTTAAGGCATTGGGTTGAAATGCCAAATGCGGTACCCGGTTTTCCGGATCGGATGTTAACGTTCGCACCACATCCACAATATCAGCGACCACAGCGGATGCCGTAGCATCGGCACCCGCACCGGCACCGTAATACAAGGTGGGACCCACAGCGTCCCCTTTAACCAACACGGCATTCATCACCCCGTCCACATTGGCAATTAAACGGCGTTCGGGAATCAGTGTGGGATGCACCCGCATTTCCACGCCGTTTTCGGTTTTCTTGGCGATACCCAGATGTTTGATGCGATAACCAAACTGTTCTGCGTTCTCCACATCCTCCCGGGTAATATTGCGAATACCTTCGGTAAACACTTTGTCGAACTGCAAAGGAATTCCGAACGCAATGGAAGCGAGAATGGTCAGCTTATGCGCCGCGTCTATGCCTTCCACATCAAAAGTGGGATCGGCTTCGGCATAACCGAGGCGTTGTGCTTCAGCCAGCACATCGTCAAAATCACTGCCTTTATCACGCATTTCGGTGAGAATGAAATTCCCGGTGCCGTTGATTATGCCGGCCAACCATTGAATCTGGTTACCCGCTAAACCCTCACGTACCGCCTTGATAACGGGAATGCCGCCGGCGACTGCGGCTTCAAAGGCCACCATCACCCCTTGATTTTGAGCAGCGGAAAATATTTTATTGCCGTGCTTGGCAATCAAAGCTTTGTTGGCGGTCACCACATGCTTGCCATTGGAAATGGCTTGCATCACCAAATCGCGGGCCAGATCTTCACCGCCGATCAACTCCACCACAATTTGAATGTCCGGATCGGTGATCACATCCATAGGATTGGAGCACAATTCGATGTCGGAGGTGTCGCAAATGCGAGGTTTACTAATATCACGTGCCGAGGCTTTACTGACCACAATACCCCTTCCGGCACGCCGGGCTATTTCCTCGGCATTGCGTCGCAGTACGTTCACCGTACCACCGCCTACCGTACCCAAACCCAATAAACCTACTTTTACCGGTTCCAATTCTAACTCTCCTTTATGTTCTTTGTGGCGCCGCAACTAACCTGCAGCCTTTGCCGCCTTGTTGTCGGCACGTATCATATCGCGAATGCCACGAATGGCTTGCCGGGTTCGGTGTTCGTTTTCAATCAAGCTAAAGCGCACATGATCGTCACCGTATTCCCCAAAACCGATACCCGGTGACACAGCCACTTTGGCGTCACTCAACAGCTTTTTGGAAAATTCCAGTGAACCCATGTGCTTGTATTGCTCTGGAATAGGCGCCCACACAAACATCGTCGCCTTGGGCCGCTCCACCTTCCAGCCCACAGAGTTCAAACCATCGCAAAGGGTATTGCGACGGCTCAAATACATATTGCTGATTTCTTTTACACAATCCTGTGGTCCGTCCAAGGCCGCAATAGCGGCAACCTGGATCGGGGTAAACATACCGTAGTCCAAATAGGATTTTATCCGCGCCAACGCTGCCACCAACTGCTTATTGCCACACATAAAACCCACACGCCACCCTGGCATGTTATAGCTTTTGGACAATGTGTAGAACTCAACGGCGACATCTTTGGCACCCGGCACCTGCAAAATGGACGGCGGTACGTAATCGTCAAACACAATTTCACCATAAGCCAAATCGTGGATCACCCAGATTTCATGCTCTTTGGCAATGGCCACCACTTTTTCAAAAAAATCCAGTTCCACACACTGGGTGGTGGGGTTACCGGGAAAATTCAATACCAGCATTTTAGGTTTGGGCCAGGAATTCTTAATGGCACTCACCAACTCTTCAAAAAAATCTCCACCGGGCACAATGGGTACGTGACGAATATCTGCACCGGCAATCACAAACCCGTAGGGGTGTATGGGATACGAGGGATTGGGAACCAAAACGGCATCCCCCGGCTCTACGGTCGCCAGCGCCAGATGGGCCAAACCTTCTTTGGAACCGATGGTAACAATGGCCTCGGTTTCCATATCCAGTTCAACCTGATATTTACGCCGATACCAATTACAAATGGCACGACGTAACCGCGGGATGCCCTTCGACAAAGAATAGCGATGGGTATCATTACGCTGTGCCACCTCGACCAATTTGTCCACAATATGTTGCGGAGTGGGCTGGTCCGGGTTGCCCATACCAAAATCAATAATATCCTCGCCCCGGGCTCGTGCCGCCGCTTTGAGCTCGTTGACGATATTAAACACATACGGAGGTAAGCGTTTGATTCTAGGGAAATCTGTGTTCAAGTTTGCCTGCCAGAGTTAAAAAAAGTGGTTAAAGGTACTCATTGCGCGAGTCAGTGTCAATTCTACGTTATTATACAAATCCAAGTCAGTATAAATGTGCGAGTCGGCAGGGAGTTTCAGCCCCACAGTCGGCGGAATGCCAACGATACAAGAACAAAAACCTGCCCAAGAATCGGCTGCGCCATGTATAATAAGCGGTTTTTTGAAGCGCCTACTATTTTCGGGTTGTCACAACAGCCTATGAAACTGGAACCACCATGGAAAAAACCTACGATCCACACGCCATAGAACAAAACTGGTATGAAACCTGGGAAAAAAACGGTGTTTTTGCGCCATCCCAATCCCATCAAGACCTTCATCAAGATTCGGCTTATTGCATCATGATACCGCCGCCCAATGTTACCGGCAGCTTGCATATGGGCCACGCGTTTCAAGACACTATTATGGATGCCCTCACCCGCTTTCATCGCATGAAGGGCCACAAAACTCTGTGGCAAGTAGGTACGGACCATGCCGGAATCGCAACCCAGATGGTGGTGGAACGCCAGTTGAAAAACGAAAACCTGACTCGCCATGACTTGGGCCGGGAAGCGTTCGTGAAAAAAGTCTGGGAATGGAAACAGCACAGCGGTGGCACCATCACCCGCCAATTACGCCGCATGGGCGCATCCGTGGATTGGTCACGGGAGCGCTTTACCATGGACGAAGGTTTGTCCGAAGCTGTCAAAGAAGTCTTTGTTCGCTTGCACCAGGAAGGCTTGATTTACCGCGGCAAGCGTCTGGTGAACTGGGATCCGGTACTGCACACCGCCGTCTCCGACCTGGAAGTGTTGTCCGAAGAAGAAAATGGCCATATGTGGCATATGCGCTACCCCCTTGCCGACGGCAGTGGTGAACTTGTGGTCGCAACGACGCGGCCCGAAACCATGCTCGGTGACACCGCCGTGGCGGTACACCCGGAAGACGAACGCTATAAAGCGTTTATTGGCAAATCCATCAAACTGCCGCTCACCGATCGGCAAATCCCCGTGGTAGCCGATGAATACGTGGACAAGGATTTCGGCACAGGCTGCGTTAAAATTACGCCGGCTCACGACTTCAATGACTACGAGGTAGGCGAACGACACCAATTACCCAAAATCAATATTTTCACCGTCGATGCAGCCATCAATGACAACGCTCCGGAAAAATACCGTGGCATGGATCGTTACGTGGCCCGCAAACAAATCGTCAAAGATCTGGAAGAACTGGGCTTGATGGAGAAAATCGAACCGCACAAACTTATGGTACCCAGAGGCGATCGTACCGGCGCGGTTATCGAACCCTTCTTAACCGATCAATGGTATGTACGCATTGCTCCCCTGGCGGAACCGGCCATCAAAGCCGTGGAAGACGGCGATATTAAGTTTGTTCCTGACAACTGGAAAAACACCTATTACGATTGGATGCGCAATATTCAAGACTGGTGCATCAGCCGACAACTGTGGTGGGGACATCGCATCCCGGCCTGGTACGACGAGCAAGGCAATGTGTATGTAGGTCGAGACGAAACCGAGGTTCGTCGGGAACATAAACTGGGAAATGACATCACCCTGCGCCAGGACGAAGACGTGCTGGACACATGGTTCTCCTCTGCCTTGTGGCCCTTTTCCACTTTGGGTTGGCCGGAACAAACACCGGAGATGGACACCTTTTACCCCACCAATGTTCTGGTCACCGGTTTCGACATTATTTTCTTCTGGGTAGCCCGCATGATCATGATGGGTCTGAAATTCACCGGCAAAGTGCCCTTCCATGAAGTGTATATCCATGGTCTGGTGCGTGACTCTCACGGGCAGAAAATGTCCAAGTCCAAAGGCAATGTGCTGGACCCCATTGACTTGATCGATGGCGTGGAGTTGGAAACCCTGGTCAGCAAACGCACCACCGGACTGATGCAACCGCAAATGGCACCGAAAATTGAAAAAGCCACACGCCAGGACTATCCCGACGGCATTCCCCCTTTCGGCACCGATGCGTTGCGCTTTACTTTTGCCGCCATGGCCTCTACCGGACGCGACATCAATTTTGATTTAAACCGCGTGGAAGGTTATCGCAACTTTTGCAACAAAGTATGGAACGCTGCCCGTTATGTGTTAATGAATACGGAAGGCCAGGATTGCGGCCAAAGCAATAAAGACTACAGCCTCAATGCAGCGGACCGATGGATTATCGCCCGCTTGCAACAAACCACCAAACACGTCATACAAAGTTTTAAACAATACCGTATGGACTTGGCGGCGCAGGCGATTTATGACTTCACCTGGAATGAGTACTGTGACTGGTATTTGGAACTTTCCAAGCCGGTATTAAACAACAAAGACAGCAGCGAGCAAGCCCTGCGCGGTACACGCCACACCTTGATTCACGTGCTGGACAGTATCCTGCGTTTGTCTCACCCCATCATGCCGTATATTACCGAAGAAATCTGGCAACGGGTTGCACCCCTAACCGGCATGATGCTCGAGTCTAACTCCAGCATCATGACCCAGGCCTACCCTGAGTGCGACGAAAGCCTCATTGACGCGACCTCGGTGGAAGAAATCCACTGGTTACAAAGTCTCATCATGTGTGTGCGCAAGATTCGCAGTGAAATGAATATAAAACCGGGCAAGCCGCTGCCGGTGTTATTGCAGGATGCATCGGAAAATGATCGGGCCTTGTTGCACAAATATCAAAACTACGTGGAAAAACTGGCGAAAACCGAATCCATCACCTCTCTGGATGCGGAAGAAGCACCGGAATCCGCCACCTGCCTGGTAGGCAATATGAAAGTGCTTATTCCCATGGCGGGATTGATCGACAAGGATGCCGAAATCAAACGCCTGAACAAAGACCTGGCCAAACTGCAAAAAGACCTGGACGGCGGCGAGGCCCGACTCAACAACCCCAGCTTTGTGGAGAAAGCGCCGGAAGCTGTGGTGAACAAAGAGCGGGAACGTATTGATGGTATTCGAGCCGCCATTGGCAATTTGGAGCAACAATTGGAAAAAATCAGTAAATTGTAGAACTGTAGGGCGGATTGGTTTACGTAATCGGCTGAACAGACTTCGCACGTTTATACAAAAGCGATGAGCAATATCCAACGAGTTTGCACACGTACATTATTTTGGTAACAGCCACACCGCTTGGCGGATTACGTAAACTAATCCGCCCCCCTGCCCCTCACCGCTTACCCCGATCCCACCGACAAACAACCATTTGTAAAAACTCCCCGCCTCTTCGACAATGCCATTGCGGCTTTGGTGCTAGCCTTGTAAAGTGATAACAATGAATAACGAAACAATATAATGAACAACGAAACCATCGTTTTCACCATCTTTCTAATTTTTACCGGTGCTGCTGTTCTGGCAACAATTGCACTGTATGCAAGACAATCCTTGTTGGTTGCTTACATACTCCTGGGTGTATTTATGGGGCCTTCGGGGGTGGAGTGGGTCTCTGATCCCAGTCTGGTTAAACAAATTGCCCATGTGGGAATCATTTTTTTGTTGTTCCTTTTGGGCATGAACCTACCCCCGGCAAAGCTGGTGCAGTTGGTCAAGCAAACCACTTTCATTACCGGCATCAGCTCAACCTTGTTCGGCCTGATCGGTGCCGGCGTCGCCTGGATGTTTGGCTTCAGCACAACAGACGGTATCATTGTTGGTGCCGCCATGATGTTTTCCAGTACCATCATTGGCTTGAAACTGTTGCCGACGAGTATTTTGCACCACCGTCATACGGGTGAAATCATTATCAGCATTCTGCTGTTACAGGATTTCCTGGCTATTTTTTTACTGTTATTCCTGTCCAGCGGCAAGGGATCGGTGCCCATCGCTGCAGTGGGCCTACTACTACTTTCTTTGTTGGGTATCAGTTTGTTTGCCTACGCTTTCAGCCGTTGGATCTTAATGAAAGTCATGTTGAAATTCGACAAAATCCCCGAGTATATGTTTCTCATTACCATCGGTTGGTGTCTGGGTATCGCCCAACTAACCCACTTCGCCGGCTTGTCCTATGAAATTGGCGCCTTTATCGCCGGCATCACCTTAGCATCCAACAAAATTGCCTTGTACATCGCCGAAATTTTGAAACCATTGCGTGATTTCTTTCTGATTCTATTTTTCTTCTCCATTGGTGCATTACTGGATTTACGCATGGCCATGGATGTGTTCCTACCTGCGATTATTTTAGCCATCGCTTTATTGCTGTTGAAACCACTGATATTCAAAGGCCTGTTGCGCCAATCCGGGGAAAACCCGCATGTGTCATTGGAAGTCGGTGTGCGCTTGGGACAAGCCAGTGAGTTTTCCTTATTGATTGCGGTGCTGGCATTGGATATGAGTGTTATCAGTCAACAGGCCGGATACTTGATACAAATGAGCACCTTGATTACGTTTATTGTGTCATCGTATTTGGTGGTGCTGCGCTACCCCACACCGGTGGCAGTGTCGGACAAATTGAGAAGGGATTGATTTTGGTTGGACAGGTCGATTGTGGCAAAATACACAAGGTGATTCGACCGCAGGGGTAGAGGTGTTTCCCCGAAAGGACCGTAGAGCGGATACGTAGTCCGCCCTACAAACCCGACCTACTGATTAAAAAACTCCCGTAGGGCTTTATACAATCCAAACGCGTCTTTAGTGCCGGCCAACTCACGAATGGAATGCATGCCGAAGGTGGGCACACCGATGTCCACGGTTTTCACGCCCAAACCACTGGCAGTGATGGGACCAATGGTACTGCCACAAGCCATATCGCTGCGCACCACAAAGGACTGCACCGGTACTTCGGCACGCTTACACATTAAACGGAATATGGCTGAGGTTTCACTATTGGTCGCGTAACGCTGATTGGAGTTCATTTTAATCACCGGCCCCTGATTAATCACCGGACCGTGTTTGTCGTCGTGTTTGTCGGCGTAATTGGGGTGAATGGCATGAGCATTGTCCGCGGAAATTAACACGGAGCGGTCAATAATTCGGGCCTGATCTTCCGGGGTTTTGGCAATGCGTTGCATCACAGAACGCAGGAAATTACCCTGAGCACCGGCGGCGCTTTGGCTGCCTACCTCTTCGTGATCGGTGTACACCAGCATACAGGACACATCTTCACCGGCTTCAAAAAAGCTCATTAAACCCACATAGCAACTGAGCAAATTATCCAAGCGGGCACCGGCAATATAGTCCTTATTCATTCCGATAACGGCCGGAGGTTGTGTGTCATAAAAACTCAACTCATAATCCAGCACCTGTTCCACATCTTCTTCGTTATAATTGCTACGCAAGTGCACGGTGAGCATTTCGCGCAAATCGGTTTCTTCATCCTCTTCCATTCCCATCAACACCGGCACAATGTGTTTTTGCGCATTAATGCTGCGGTTTTCATTGGCTTCCCTGTCCAGGTGAATAGCAAGACTGGGAATCGTGGCAATGGGGTAATCCAGATTGATCAAACCCTGTTTGATCTTTTGCTCCTTGGTCATATAGCTCACTCGACCGGCTAATGACAAATCGCGATCAAACCACGGGTTTAACAAAACACCGCCGTAGACCTCTACCCCAAGTTGGAGATACCCCTTGTTCACCTGTTCCGGTCTGGGCTTCACTTTTAGACAGGGGCTGTCGGTGTGAGCGCCCACCAGACGAAAACCTTCCTCGGCGACT
>JAOUJW010000044.1 GCA_029882975.1 Gammaproteobacteria bacterium | reverse complement strand
AACCAGCCGGTAGATTTGATGCACTATATTGAAGTGCTGCAGAACTGCCTGGGTAAAAAGGCCGAGATAAATTTCCTCCCACTACAACCGGGTGATGTCCCGGACACCTATGCCGATGTACAGGACCTGGTTAAAGACGTGGATTACAAACCCGACACCAGTGTTGAGCAGGGTGTGAAGGCCTTTGTGGATTGGTATAAAGATTACTACAGTGTCACCGACTAAACTTTTTCAAGTTCAAACTGATGCGCACTCAAATGTCTACAATAGCGGTGTTTTTTTTCAGTTCAATCGCCACCGCAACAGAACAAAGTGAATCCAATATTTCTTATGACCTGGCATTTAATTACTTGTCTTTCAATAACCCTACCTATTTATTACAGGAACCCTCGAATGGGCAACGTTGGTTCCTGACGGAGAAATCCGGTATTGTCTACTCTTTTGCGAACGCCGCCGATACCAAGGTCAAAAATGTCTATATAGACATCAGCTCCCGAGTCGACCACTCCTTTGAAGGTGGTTTACTCGGCATGGCATTTGATCCTGAATTTTCTCAAAACCGCTTTGTTTATTTGTCATACACCAGCAGTTCTGAGCCGCAAAAAGACAATAGTAAAACGCTGATATCCAGAATCTCCCGATTCCGGGCTGATGCAGAGAACCTTGGCCTTGACCCGTCTTCGGAGCTGATAATATTCAGTTTGGATCAACCTTGGAACAACCACAATGGCGGACATATTGCTTTTGGACCGGATAAGTTTCTATATGCCGGGTTTGGTGATGGTGGTAGTTGGGGGGACCCGAATAACAACGCTCAAAACACATCGACAATATTAGGTTCGATGATACGAATAGATGTACGCAACGCGAGTGCCAAAAAAAAGTACCGAATCCCAAAACAAAATCCCTTTTCCTCCAACCGCAGTTGTAGTGACAAGAAGGGGTGCCCGGAGATATTTGCCTGGGGATTTCGCAACCCTTGGCGTTGGAGTTTTGACTTAGAAACGGGGCAACTATGGATGGGTGATGTGGGTCAAGGCAACCGAGAGGAAATCAACCGGGTAGAACTGGGGAAAAACTATGGTTGGAACTGCTACGAAGGTAATGCCGACTACAGAAATAAACCCTGCAACCCTGCTGAGTACTATGAAAAACCCGTTCTGGACTACAAGCGATTTCCAGTTCCCAACAGCCGTCATGGCCATGCCGCGTCGGTCACCGGCGGATATGTCTACCGCGGACAGCGTATTCCTTCTGCCAAAGGAGTATATTTCTACGCAGACTTTGTGGTTGGCAAAGTGTGGGGTTTACGTAACCCCTACTCAGACCTCGCGGAAAACCAACTGCTGTTTGATACGGATTACCAAATCGTGTCCTTTGCCCAAGACAACGAGGGTGAGCTGTACTTTTTGAGTTTCTCGAACCAAGGCCGGATTTATAAACTTCGGGCTAAACAATAATCGATTCCTTGAGATCCGACCACATCCATCGGAAGTGTCGCCTTTATCAGCATAAACCGCTAAAATGACTTTCTATTTCATTGCCATTTGCATTTCAAGGCCGGTTTAATACAAGGACTAATGTAGAGGTTATATCTTGAACAAAATCATCTTCACCATCTCGACTATCGTCTTTTGTGCCTTAGCATGGCTACTGCCCACAGCAGCCTTTGCAACCGAGAACGGAGTGCAACTGGACCTTACCACCCACAATGTGGGTTACATTGCCCTGGCCATTTTTGCATTGGCTTATTTACTGGTAATGGCGGAGGAATTTACCCATTTGCGTAAGTCCAAACCGGTAATTTTGGCCGCCGGTGTCATCTGGGCCATGATCGCGGTAGTTTATGCCAACGCCGGTCACAACCACGCCGCGGAAATTGCTGTACGGCATAATATCCTGGAGTTCGCCGAACTCATGCTGTTTCTGCTGGTGGCCATGACCTACATCAACGTGATGGAAGAGCGGAAAATTTTCGATGCCCTGCGTGCCTGGTTAGTGAGCCGTAATTTCAGTTATCGTAAGCTGTTCTGGTTGACCGGAATTCTGGCATTTTTCATTTCACCGGTGGCGGATAATCTGACCACAGCATTGTTAATGTGTGCTGTGGTTCTGGCGGTGGGCGTCGACAGTCCTAAATTCATCGGTATTGCTTGCATTAACATAGTAGTGGCCGCTAATGCCGGTGGCGCCTTCAGCCCCTTTGGGGACATTACTACACTGATGGTTTGGCAAAAAGGCATCGTGGATTTCCATCAATTTTTCTATTTATTCATTCCATCAGTAGTGAACTTCGTCGTTCCCGCCGCTATCATGCATTTTGCCATCCCAGATGAGCAACCCAAACCCACTTCCGAGAAGGTACGGATGCGCCGTGGTGCCAAACGTATCATGATGTTATTTTTACTCACCATTGCCACCGCCGTCAGTTTTCACAATTTTTTCCATTTACCCCCTATGGTGGGCATGATGACGGGTCTGGCCTATTTACAGTTTTTTAGTTTCTACCTGAAAAAAAGTTTCGCAATTCAAAACATCGGTTCCAGCGCTCGTCCAGAGGCTTACAACGAGTTTGAAAATAAGGACGATGCCAGCTGGAACGACGATAACAACGAAGAAGATACAATCTACAATCATCCTGACCACAACTACGATATTTTCCGCAATGTCGCCCGTGCCGAATGGGATACTCTGTTGTTCTTCTACGGTGTGGTACTCTGTGTGGGTGGCTTGGGCTATATGGGTTATTTGGCCATGGCTTCGGAAGTGATGTACCAACAATGGGGAGCTTTTTCGGCCAATGTGGCCGTGGGAGTCATCTCAGCGATTGTGGACAATATTCCAGTCATGTTTGCAGTCTTAAATATGGAACCGCATATGTCTTTGGGGCAGTGGTTGTTGGTGACGCTGACTGCGGGTGTGGGCGGTAGCTTATTGTCCATTGGCAGTGCCGCGGGTGTGGCACTAATGGGACAAGCCAAAGGCCATTACACCTTTTTTGGTCATTTAAAATGGACGCCCGTTATTGCGCTGGGCTACGCTGCCAGTATTTACGTGCACTGGCTGCTTAATAACAGCCTGTTTTCCGGACCCCCTCTCTGATTCCCGGCTAAAAATCCTGGCTTTGGGCTTTGGTTTTGTAAATAATTGGACACAGTGTCCGATATACCCTGGTAGCCTCGCGTGAATTGGGATCTCCCGTCCCCCGACAACTCAAGCATTCAACAGGTGCACAATGATTTTTTCAAATAAATTCAGAGTGATAGCGCTATTTGCCATGGTTTTGACCATTGCTGCCACTACGGTGCCGGCGAAACCCCAATCCGACAATTCACCTGATAATATTAAGGGAACCGTAAAGGTTTCTGCTGAGGAATTTATCGAATTGGTCAATTCTAACCCAGATGTTATCGTGGTGGACTCTCGTATTCCAGGGGACCGCAAGCAAGGATACTTGGAAGGTTCGGTGAGTTTGCCAGATATCGACACCAACTGCCAAAGCCTGGCTAAAGTGATACCGAAGAAAACACAGGCGGCTCTGTTTTATTGTAATGGTATTAAGTGTGGGCGCAGTGCAAAAGCTGTCAAGATTGCGATAGACTGCGGGTATAAAAATACATACTGGTTTAGAGGGGGGTTTGAGGAGTGGTTGGCGAAAGGATATCCCTACCTACACGAATAGCGCAAAATAATGATTAAAATTCGCTCTTCCATGCGTACCAGCCTCGGCCTCACTGTTTTGGCCATGGGATTGCTGGGTATGGTACTGGCGATGGTGACGGGAGAAATCTACCGTAAGCTGGCTCTGGAAAATCAGCTGGAAGCGTTTGAACGCCTGGCAAAAATCAAAGTGGATGACATTCTGGATCAAACCATCCAAAAAACCGCCGAACTGGGCTTATCCATTCAAACCAACCAACCATTTCGTGCGGCATTACAGGCCAAAGACAGTAGTATTATCCAAACTCAACTAAATGAACAATTCCACCGCTATTTTGTCACTCTGTCCATTATCAAATTGGAAAAGTTATTCGCCTTCGATTCGGAGTTTAACCTGGTCGGACTCTCCAGTGAAGGCGAGCCCGGCTTTAATGCAGCTAATATACCCTGTCCCGGCGTGATCGCCGATGCCAAAATACGCACCGGAGCGCACCGGCTTAAAACCATGTCGAGACTATGCTCCAACAATAACACACCTCATATCAGCGTCATTGTACCGGTGGGCGGAATTCGCATTCAGGGCTATTTAATGGTGGTATCCGATCCCACCAATAACTTAAGCAAAGTGGAACGCGCTTTGGGTATGCCACTGACATTACGCCGTCCGAGCATGGAACGTGCCGCCTACAAATCTCCATTATGGCCTTCCAATCACACCTTGGAAAATATTATTTTTTCCAATTACACTTTAACCACTCACAAGGGAGAACCCTTGTATACATTTTCCTTCGCTTCTGACATTACCGGCTTACATACCAAGCTGGAAAAGACCCGTTCCATCATACTCATTACTGCCAGCCTGACTACACTGGTGACCGCCATGTTGGCGCTGATCTTATTGCAAAGAACCGCCATAAACCCCTTAGCCAATCTAACTCAGCAGCTGCGCCGGGTACGCCAGGACAAAACCCACTTAGGTGAGAAAGTTACCGTGAGCGGAAATACGGAAATATCCGAACTGGCTGAAGATTTTAACGATATGAGCAGCGAGCTGTATGTTTTGTACCAAACCCTGGAAACCATGGCCTTTACCGACTCGCTCACCAACTTACCCAACAGAGCCCTGTTTTACGACCGCCTGGAACAATCCACCCTCACTGCTAAGCGACAAGGCACGCCCTTTTTGTTATTGATGCTGGATCTGGACCGATTTAAATTTGTTAATGACACCCTGGGACATCATATCGGTGATCAGTTATTACAGGAAGTCGCCGGACGCTTGCAGGAATCCGTGCGCAAATCCGACACCATCGCACGACTGGGCGGCGATGAGTTTGCAGCAATACTCACAGGCGTGGACGATGTGACCGCAGCGGAAATCATTGCCCGCAAGATCCTGGAAACCATTAATGAACCCATCAACATAGACAATCACACCCTCACGGTTTGCACCAGCATCGGAATTGTTCGTTGCCCACATGACGGCACCGATAATCACCAACTCATGCAAAGAGCCGATATGGCTATGTACCATGCAAAACACAACCGAGAAGGTTACACATTCTACGAAAGCTATTTGGACAAGCACAGTCTGATTCAGTTGAATTTGGAAGCAGACCTATACGAAGCCATTGAAAAAAATCAACTGGAACTGCTATATCAACCCAAGATTGATACACGCAGCGGCCGTACCACCGGAGTGGAAGCACTCATACGCTGGGACCATCCCCAACGCGGTTATTTAACGCCAGATGAATTTGTACCCATGGCGGAACAGACAGGAGCGGTACAAGCCATGACCTGTTGGGTCTTGGAACAGGCCTTGGCTGACTGCGCCCTCTGGCACAGCGAAAGTATCGAAATCCATGTAGCAATTAATCTCTCCGCCCGCAGTCTGGGAGACAGCACCATTCTGGATGCGGTCAGTAATACATTGGCGCAAACAGGTATTGGACCGGAATGGTTATCGCTGGAGCTGACAGAAAGTGCGGTCATGGCGAACCCGGACCATGCCATGGAGATGCTGACAAAATTGCACCACCAAGGTGTAAGAATATCCGTGGACGATTTTGGCACCGGATACTCGTCTCTGGCCTATTTGAAGAAACTGCCGGTATCGGATATTAAAATCGACAAATCGTTTGTTATGGATATGCACAAAGATGGCAGTGATGCCGTTATTGTCCGATCTACCATTGATTTAGCCCACAACATGGGACTGAGCGTCATTGCCGAAGGCGTGGATAACAAAACCGTTTGGGAAATGCTGTTGGAACTGGGTTGTGATGTCGCCCAAGGCCACTATATGTGCAAACCTTTAAAAGCCAAGGAATTAAAACAATGGATTTTGAACTCCCCCTGGGGGTACAAACCCATTGTGCGGGCCGGTTAGCCGGGGCCGACTCTAAAGGATCCCGACTCGATCGTAAAGTGTTTCAAGCATCAACAAGTGCCGCGTCTGCCACTTCATCGGGCAGCAACCAAACACAACCCCCGCCACTGCTTTTGTTAATTGCTTCCAACCTTTGTTGATGCGAGTGTAATTCCTCTTCAGAAGCCGGTATTACCCTTAACGCCGGCCGATCCGACACAATCCGTCGAAGTCCCTGCTCAGCGCCAACCTCGGTATTTTCTGCCTGCCCATCCAACAATAACGTAACCTGGCCCCCGGTAATACGCAAGTAGACATCGGCCAAGATCTCCGCATCAAGCAGTGCGCCGTGTAATTCCCGGTGAGCGTTGTTTACATCATATCGCTTGCATAAGGCATCCAGGTTATTCTTCTGTCCGGGATGTAACTGCCTGGCCATAGCAAGTGTATCGGTAATGGTACAGAAACTCTCCAGAGGTTCGCACCCTGGATGCCAGCGTTGCAGTTCATGATTGATAAACCCAACATCGAAAGGGGCGTTATGAATGATTAACTCAGCTCCCCGGATGTAGTCCAGAAAGTCCTGTACCACATCTTCAAACCGCGGTTTATCGATCAGGAACTCATTACTGATTCCGTGAACCTCAATAGCGCCTTCATCAATCTCCCGATCCGGTTGCAAATATTGGTGGAAATGATTGCCCGTCAAGCGGCGATTGAGTAACTCGACGCAACCAATTTCTATAATTCGATGATCTTGAGCCGTTTCCAAACCCGTTGTTTCCGTATCCAACACGATTTGCCGCATTCGCGTTATCCCTCCAACATCGCATCTATGGCTTGATTGGCCAACTGGTCCGCCAACTCATTCTCTGCATGTCCCGCATGCCCCTTGACCCAATGCCAACGAACCTCATGTTGCTGCACCAAACTATCCAATTGTCGCCACAAGTCCTCGTTCTTCACCGGTTTCTTGGCAGCGGTTTTCCAGGAATTACGCTTCCAATTATTGATCCACTGAGTGATACCGTTTTTTACGTATTGAGAATCGGTGGTTATATCCACACGACAGCGCGATTTTAGAGCTTCCAAGCCTTTGATGGCAGCCGTAAGCTCCATACGATTGTTGGTGGTATCGGCTTCTGCCCCACGTAAGGTTTTTTCCGTGTTTTTGTAGCGCAATAACACACCCCACCCCCCGGGTCCAGGGTTGCCGCGACAGGCACCGTCGGTAAATAGCTCCACTGTTTTATCCATCTTTATTGTTTTTTCTTTCTTTTATGCCATTTGCATTATTTGCACTATGTTTTTGCCGACTACTCACGGACGAGTTACCGGCCAGCTCCGGTTCCCCGAGTCGCCCTCGACGCGGACGCCAGCGTGGTTTTATGGGTGTTAATGTCGCTACTCGTTTTTTTGCCACCACCATATAAGCAGCACCAAAAAACAATTGGAAACGTTGCCCCAGTTTCTCGACGAAACGCAATTTTTGCATCACTTTACGACTGGCCAAGGGTGGTCGAAAAAAATAGACTTGCGTACGTACAATGTCGAAACCCAATAGCTCCAGCCAGTCTTTCAAGCGGGCTATTCGCACAAACCGACCACACCAGGGCGGCTTTTTGCGCCAACCAAACGCCAAACGCCATAACATCCATAATCCCCAGGGATTAAACCCGAGAATGATAACATGTCCCTCCGGAATTAATACCCGGTCCGTTTCTCGTAACACCTGGTGCGGATTGTTGGAAAATTCCAGGGTGTGGTTTAGGATGAGAACATCCAGACTGTCAGCGGTAACGGGCAAAAACTCCGGTTCTGCCGTCAGAGCCACACAATGATCTCTGCTTTCGGATGCCAAAGCGACATCTTCGACACTTGAACTCATAATGATGCGCAAGGAAATTCGACTGCAATCCAGGTAATCCAAGCGATCGTTATTACCCACATGCATCAGATAATAGCCAAACAAATCCCCAAGCACGCTTTCCAATACTTGACGTTCGCGTTTTACCAACCATTTCCCCGGAAACTGCCCATACCACTGACGCAGCTGTTTTTCCGTATCGCCTTCACAGAGGGACCAACTCATTTTGGATTTACTAAAAATAGACATTAGTTGCCGCTAACCCATTCCCTTAGTCATTTTTTAGGAACCTCTGAAGAATTCAAAGAGCCGGTAAAACATATAGCAATTGACGCTTCATGTCATAAATGCCGTTCATATGATCCAGAGAATCCTAGTATATCCTTTTACACCCCCGTTTATCCAAGAACCGAATAATAAGTGCTTACATATTCTGTAACTAAACTGATAATCATTGCCAAAGGTCGTTGAACTCGCGTGGATATATTCGCTAAAATAGTTTAATAGCCAGGGGGCTTGTTTCACCAGGGAATCGGTTAGAGATGAAGAAAAAACACAAAATATTCAGTATGTTAACTTGCTGAATTTTTAAATATCCGAGGGGCGTCACGATAATGACCCAACCGGTCGAGCTTTCGTACCGTAAAAAAACACATTTACTGCCATTTCTATTGATTTTGGCCGTGTGTTCTCCTTCCTGGGCCAAAGATAAATCCCTCATAGATGATGAGTCTTCCGTTGCACCGTGGGTGAAACTGACGCCTTTAAACACTGGCAGTGACGCAGCCTCCGCTTTTGATGAGTTCCAACCCAAGGACGAAGAATTCGTTCAGGGAACCAAAAACATCTGGGACCGCTTACGGTCTTCATTTCAACTGTCCGGCTACGAACAAGCAAAAGTAGAAGCTCAACTCAACTGGTATCGAAAACACCCCAACTACATTAATCGTGTTGCCAACCGAGCTACTCCATTTTTGCATTACATACTTGAAGAAGTTGAAAAACGCAATATGCCTGCGGAAATCGCTCTACTCCCGGTGGTGGAGAGCGCATTTCAGCCTTTTGCTTACTCACCCGGTTCAGCCGCAGGGCTATGGCAGTTTATCGCCCCTACCGGTAAACAATACGGACTGAAACTCAATTGGTGGTATGACGGACGTCGAGACGTTTATTTGGCGACCCAGGCAGCGTTGGAATTCTTAATTGACCTGCACGACCAGTTTGACAATGACTGGTTGCTGGCATTGGCGGCTTACAACTCCGGTCAAGGCACCGTCAGAAAAGCCATTCGTAAAAATCTCCAGGCCGGTCGTCCTACGGATTTCTGGTCTCTAAAACTGCCGCGGGAAACCCGCGACTACGTCCCCAAGTTATTGGGTATTGCGGCCTTAGTGGACGACCCGGCTTCCTATAACATAAAACTCAAGCCCATACCGGACAAGCCTTATTTTACCCGCGTACCCACCAAAACCCAGTTGGACCTGGCCTTGGCTGCCGACTTGGCCGGTATGAAAGTACAGGAACTGTATTCTCTGAATCCGGCATTCAATCGTTGGGCCACGGCACCGGAAGGCCCTCACTACTTGCTTATACCCATCAATCGTGCCCAACAGTTTCAGCGCAACTTGGTCACGCTCAACACCCAACAACGGGTACAGTGGAAGCGGCATAAAATTCAGGCAGGAGACACGCTGAGCAGTATCGCAGCCAAATACAACGCTTCGGTTGAGGCCATAGAGAAAACCAATAATATTGGCGCCCAGATTCGCAGTGGTGACAGCTTGGTGATTCCTATTGCCGCGAAGAAATTTCAGCGTTTTGGTACCCGTGCCGGACAACATATGGCCTTAAGTAAACGCAGCAAAGTTAAATATAAAGTTCAAACCGGTGATACTTTACTGGCCATCGCCAATAAATTCGATGTGACGGTCAGAGACATTACCAAGTGGAACGGCGTCCTTCCTGACGATACCATTGTGCCGGGTGAAACCCTATTACTGCGCCCTAACAATTATTCCATGTACGGCCAAAACGGTGCCCCCATACAGCGCACCAAAATCGTGGCCCCACCCAGCAAAGCCACCAAACGCAAAATCAAATATCGGGTCAAATCGGGAGACTCTCTTAGTAGAATTTCCCAGGTATTCCGGGTCAACATAAAAGATGTGCGCAAATGGAATTCCTTATCCGGAACCGACTATTTACAGCCGGGCCAGAACCTGACTTTGTTTGTGGATGTCACTCGTTTTTCTGAAAAAATATAGTGTTGGAAAAATTTTTCGCGTAACCCTCAAACCTAAGATATGGGTAATCGACCCCAACACGCTTGAAACCAAAAGTGAAATCAACATCGCCATAGGTGTGGCACATCAAATGGTCATTAAATAGTAGCAGTCACCGTTATTCGTCATAGAGAAAGCAATTGACCCGATGGCTTTCACTCATGTGCCGAGTCTGCGGATACGCATTACGACATTGTTGAAAAGCGTGTTTGCAGCGAGGATTGAAATGACAACCCACAGGCGGACTGGATGGCGATGGCAGCTCTCCCCGCAGCGAGACCAATTCCCGAGACGCATGGACATCCGTACTGGGAACGGCCGACAACAACGCCCGGGTATAGGGGTGTAACGGCTCCCGTAAAACTTCCTGCACCGTTCCTTGCTCTACTATGCGTCCCAGATACATCACCGCCACCTCGTGAGCTAAATATTCCACCACGGATAAATCATGGGTGATAAACAAATAGGCCAGACCATATTGTTGTTGTAAGCGTCTTAACAAATTGAGAATTTGCGCTTGTACCGAAACATCCAACGCACTGGTGGGTTCATCACAAACGATCAATTTTGGTTCCAATGCCAAAGCCCGAGCAATACAGATACGTTGACGCTGACCCCCCGAGAACTCATGAGGATAACGGTATTTAATCTCGGCTGACAATCCCACCTGAGACAGCAACTCCTCCACTTTACGTTTGCGTTGCTCCTCATTACCTCCGACGTTTTGGGCGATCATGCCCTCTTCGATTATATCCCCCACCATCATTCTGGGGTTCATAGAGGAAAATGGGTCCTGAAAAATAATTTGTATGTCTTTGCGTTTTTGCCGCATTTGCGTCTTTGATAAGGTACCCAAATCCACATTGTCCAAGTTAATGCAACCTGCTGTGGTTCGCAACAACTGCAGAATACCTTTACCTGCCGTAGTCTTTCCGCAACCGGATTCGCCTACCAAAGCCAGGGTTTGCCCTTCCCGAATTTCCATGGATACACCATCTACAGCGCGCACCTGTCCCACCACACGCTGAAACAAACCTTTGCGAATGGGAAAATGCACCTTGAGTCCCTGCACTGACAACAAGGCTTTGGGGCTTGTTTGCGTGATCTGCTGTACATCAGATGAATCCACGTCAGCCTTGGTAGCCTTGGAAGAAGTTTTTGTCTCTTGACCGGCAAGTGAACTGTCGTGTAAGTGACAGCGAACCCCGGTTGTTTCATCTAACTCCAACCAGTGGGGTACCTGCTGCGCACACAACTCCCAAGCACTGTCACATCGGGGTTCAAACCGACACCCTTTGAACGGTGTGCTCAACGAAGGTACAAAGCCTTTGATAACCGCCAGGTTATGCCGGCGTTTATCCAAGGAGGGTAAAGAATCGAATAATTTCCTTGAATATGGGTGTTTCGGCTGACTAAAAAAAGCGTCCCGATGCGCCATCTCCACTATTTGCCCCGCATACATTACCGCCACGCGATCTGCCATACCGGCCACTACCCCTAAATCATGGGTAATCAACAATACCGCCATGCCTCGATCCACCTGAATTTGCTTTAACAGACCCAATACCTGCGCCTGTATAGTCACATCCAAGGCCGTGGTGGGTTCGTCCGCTATGAGTAAATCGGGATCTCCCGCCAGCGCAATAGCTATCATAACCCGTTGTTTCATACCACCGGACAACTGGTGCGGATACTCCTTGTAACGCAGTTGCGGGTCTGGAATACCAACTGCTTGCAACAACTCCAAGGTTTTTTCTTGAGCAGTCTGACCTTGTTTGACACTATTGTGCCGCAGCACCGATTCCTCGATTTGAGTGCCAACGCTCAAAACAGGGTTTAAACTGGTCATGGGTTCTTGAAATATCATGGCAATACGCCGACCGCGTATATCGCGCATCGCCGTTTCAGGTAATTGCAGTAAGTCCGTATCGTCTAATAACACTTGACCGGAGGCAATGCGACCGGCCGGTTCCGGCACCAAACGCATGATGGACAAGGACGTCATGGATTTACCGCAACCCGATTCGCCGACCAAGGCAAAGGTCTCGCCCTTGCGGATGTTAAAACTGATACCATCCACCACCCTGGCACGTTGGTGACCACTTTCAAATTCCGTGCGGAGCTGATTGACACTTAATAACATTTCGCTCATATCATGTGGCCCGATTCACTCTGGGATCAAATGCATCACGCACCGCATCGGAAAACAAGTTGGCCGCTAACACCAATACAAACATAAAAATAAATGCAGCAATCAAGGACCACCAAACTACCGGCTCCCGTGCCAGTTCCAAGCGGGCACTGTTAATCATATTGCCCCAGCTGATCATTGACGGGTCCACCCCGACCCCCACATAGGACAATACTGCCTCGGCTAACACCAGACCGCTAAAATCCAAAACCACGGCAATGAGCACAATGTGCATCACATTGGGCAATATATGCCGGGTCATCAATTTGAAGTGGCCCACTCCGAAAGCATGGGCCGCTTCAATATAGTCCACCTGAGATAACTTCAGAGTTTCTCCGCGCAGCAGCCGACACAACCCGGTCCAACTGGTCACACCCAAAATGGCACATAGAAACACTAAGCGCATGTCAGCTCGCGATGACACACTGTCAAACAGCTCGGGATTATTGGCCATATATACCTGCAGTGATAAAATTGCCGCGGCAATGAGTAAAACACCGGGTATGGCGTTTAAAGTGGTATAAATGTACTGCACCACATCATCCACCCAACCACGAAAATAACCCGCCATAATCCCCATCATAATAGCGAAGGGCAACATAATCAGTGTTGTGAGCGTGCCAATCAGCAAACCCGTGCGTATGCTCTTGAGAGTCAAATACAGCACATCCTGCCCTACTTTGTCCGTTCCCAATATATGATACTTGCCGGCAAAGACCACGATAGTGAAAAAAACCAACAACAACCCGCCCAACGTCAACAACATGGATTGCCACGGGATTTCGGTTTTACCCTGGAGCACGCAAAGGAACTGTTGATTAAAATTCTGTTTCAAACTTTGTTGACGCCATACCAGCCAGGCGCTTAAGGCTGCGCTTATAATCAGCACAGACAGCAAGGCGAGAATAAAGGCAAATAATACACCCAAGACAATATCCTGGGCCTTGTCCTGTTCACTATTAAGATGCGCACCGCCAAAACGTAGCCTTGGATAATCACGAATCTGCCCTGATGGGGTTTCTATGTTCTCTTTGGCAAACAAGCGGGTGGCAAAAGGTTCGGAGTAGGTTTTCTCTGTTTGGGTACGCAGCGGACCGCAGAGTAAATCAAATACACTCAACTCCGGGCCATAATGCACTTCCCCCGAGAGGTTATTCTGCTGCTGTTGTAAAGGTAACTTGAAATGGATGGAATCCAAGATTCCAATGGCAACATAAACCAGCAACACCACCATGGCACTCATGGCCAGCTTGCGTCGTGCAACGTGACGCCAGGGAGCGCGTAAATGTTCTTTGTGGCGAGCCTGGTAGGCAAACGCGGCTATAGTAGCCAAGAGCACGTACACGAGTACATCCGTCCACAACGGTATCAGTTTAAATCCCATTACCCGGCCCCCAGGCGAATCCGAGGATCCACCAGCGTATAGGAAATATCCGTGAGGATTAATCCGATGATGTACAAAACCGCGCCCAAGAACACCATGGCCCGGACAATGGCAAAATCCTGCTGTTGAATTGCATCGATGGTGTAGCTCCCCAGGCCGGGGATACCAAAAAAAGATTCCAGTATCAGGCTTCCCATAAACAGTAACGGCAGCACTACGACCACACCGGTCAAAATAGGGATCAATGCATTTTTCAATACATGCTTAAACAGCACCACGGTCTCACTTAAACCCTTGGCCCTGGCAGTGCGTACATAGTCTTTGTTGATTTCTTCCAGAAATATGGTGCGATACCATCTGGTGCCGGAACCCACCCCGCCGGCCACGGATATAAGTACCGGCAGTATGAGGAACTTGATAGCATTTACCCCTGAAGGATCAAAACCGGATATGGGCACCAAATGCAACAACTTGCTGATAAGAAACTGGCCGCCAATGATGTAAAACAAACTGGAGATGGACATCAGCACAACACACAAAACCACGGCGGTATAATCAAAATACGTCGCCCGGAAAAAGGCAATGATCAACGCAAAACTAATGTTCAGGAACAAGCCAAATATAAGCACCGGTACGGCAATGGCCAGGCTGGGCCACATACGCTGACGGATATCGTAACCGATGTTCCGGCCATCATCGGCATTACCAAATTCAAACGCAAACAACTTCACCGATTTCTCGAAAAAAATGGTATCGGTAAACACTCCGCCATCCGTCGGAGCACTGTTATAGAATAGCGGTTTATCGTAGCCGTGATCCTGCTTCCAGCGCTCTATGGCTTCCGGCGTGACCCGTTTTACGCCCAAATGCATGCGTGCCATATTATCCGGCGAATTCACTACAAAAAATAGCAGGAAGGTTAATACATTCACCCCAATCAAAATGGGAATGGCATAGAGGATACGCCGCACAATATATGCAATCATTGTCTATCCCCTGTGGACGAAACCCCGGTCGCCCTGACCCGTTGCCGGTAAATAGTCAGTGCCGGTAACAAACTCACGATTAACAACAAAAAACTCAGCCACACCGGCCATAACACAGGACGATTCCACTGACTTCGCAGCCCGGATCTGGTTTGCGCGTCAATACGTTTGTATTTAAGAGTGTTATTTGCCATCAAATTGGGTTTGGCGTTACTGAACCACTGGTGATACAAACTGAAATTTTTTGGATGCAAGCCCCAAATCCAGGGGCTGTCTTTGCGAACAATGTCCACCATTCTATCAATGATCGCCTGACGTTGCGGCGTGTTATCCATGGTTTTCATTTGCTCAAACAAACGATCAAATTCCGGATTGTTGTAATTTGCTGCATTCTCGCCACTGGTTTGTTTCATTCCATTGGGACCGTACAATAAGAACAGAAAGTTTTCCGGATCCGGATAATCAGCATTCCAACCCCAGCGAAACAATTGCGCTGTACCCTTGCGCATTTTATCCTGAAATCGATTGTAATCCGTGGGACGTACCACCAGTTGTACGTCAATCTTATTGAACTGTTTGCGGTACCAATCCAATAGGGCTTTATCGTCCGGTCCTGTTGCAGTGGTATCGAAATAAATGATTAAAGGCTTACCGGTTTTGGCATCGCGCCCACCCGGATAACCGGCCAAAGCTAACAGCCGCTTGGCCTCGTCAACCGCTTTTCTCCGAATCGCGCCTTGTTCCGTGGCTTCATACACATAGGGATTCATTCCTTCCGTACCAGACCGATAACCGAATATACCGGGGGGCAATGGTCCTTGCGCCGGGATACCACGGCCATTGGCAAAAATGGAAATATACTCCTCGTAGTCCATCACTATTGCAATGGCCTGACGTAAATAGCGTTTTTGCTCGGACAAACCACCCACCACCTCATCGAGCATGTTAAATCCCATGTAGTAAGTGGATGTCCCCACGCCCGTAATGAGACGAATACCTTTTTGCTTCATATCGTCGCTCAGCCCCGCTTCCCCCTGGCTATTGAAGCGTACCGCCTGATCGAAGCTGTCTGAATTAATACCGCTGGCGTCGTAGTAACCCTGCAGAAATTTATTCCAACTGGGGATGCTTTCTTTTTCCAGACTGTAGACCACCTTGTCGATAAAGGGCAGCGGCTTGTCTGCATCATTGAGAAACCCCAGTTCCGCATCAGTGACTTCTCCCTGGCTGGGATAACGCTCTCCGTGAAAATTGGGATTCTTTTGCATCACCATTATCAAATTGGGATTGTTCACCGTGAGCATGTAGGGTCCGGTACCCACGGGATACCAGTCCAGTGTTAAATTTTTTTCCTTAAATCCTTTTTGAGAATAAAACCGGTCAACCTCCTGAGGTACTGGTGCAAAGAAAGGCATGGCCAGCCAAAACAAAAACTGTGGATACTTACCGAATACTTTAATTCGGTAAGTATATCGATCCACTCGCTGCACACCGCCGAGATCAAAAGCATTTAAATCCAGAAAGGCCGATTCTCCCTGTGCTTTTACCAACTCTGTGTTCGCCGCTTTTAAGGTTTGCCCCAACTCCTTTAAGCCCACAATATATTCCGTCATCAAACCGTAAATGGGGGAATGCAGTCGGGGATGAGCCAGTCGCTTTATCTGATAAATATAATCATCCGCCGTCAATTCTTTGGAACCCGTATGCTGAAAGTCCGAAATGGTATGCAAGGAATCCAATTGTTTCCTGCTCACCTTGAAATAGCGCGCCTGACCTTGTTCATCAATGGCAAAAGCCGGGTGCGGTTGATACTGAATTCCGGCTTGAATATTTATTTCATAAACACTGTAAGCCAGGCTCTTGGAATTCTCTGACACCGTCTTGCCGTCTTTGTCCTCATAATGTACCTGCGGCATTTGTGTCACAGTCAAGGGAATCAATTCATAAGGACGCTTCAGAAAATGATATTGTAACGGCGGCTCATAAATCTGCCCGGTAAAGGTAATTTCATTGGAACTATAGGACTGAGCCGGATCCAGATGCTTGGGGCGGCTGGCAAATGAGGAGTACATAATATTGGCCCGGTCGTCGGCACCAGGATAGGGATTGTTCCAGGCACGATCGGTACAGGAACCAAGCAATAGAGTCATTAGTGCAAAAACTACGCACTGAAGCCAACGGAACACGGACGTAACCCTTAAGTATTTTTTTTGTAATTGGTCTGTAAACACCATAGGCAGTAATTATAGACCGGCTTGCGGCCGATGGGGACAAACACAGCACCCCATCTACAGTTTTTCTCCCGCTTTGCGTATAATTAGCCCCCTGTCACTTAACAGGAAGGATAGTAGCTATGGGTTTTATGCAAGGCAAGCGAGCTCTGATTGTAGGGTTAGCCAGTAACCGTTCAATAGCTTGGGGAATTGCCCAGGCGATGCAGCGTGAAGGTGCCAATTTAGCCTTCACCTATCAAAACGACAAATTAAAACCCAGAGTGGAAAAAATGGCTGAAGAGTGCGGCTCTCAAATCGCATTACCTTGTGACGTCGTCAGTGACGAAGAAATCCAAGGGGTCTTCGAAGGTTTGAATAAACACTGGGACAAGTTGGATATTATTGTACACTCTGTAGCCTTTGCGCCTAGAGAAGAACTGGAAGGTAACTATCTGGACAACGTGACCCGAGAAGGCTTCAAAACTGCACATGATATCAGTTCATACAGCTTTTCGGCACTGGCCAAGGGCGGTCGGGAAATGATGCGAGGCCAAAACGGCTCACTGCTCACCCTGAGCTATCTGGGTGCAGAACGAGTTCTGCCCGGCTACAATGTCATGGGATTGGCTAAAGCCAGCCTGGAAGCCAATGTACGTTACATGGCTGCCAGCCTCGGTCCCGAAGGCACTCGCGTTAATGCCATCTCCGCCGGCCCCATTCGCACCCTTGCCGCCTCCGGCATTAAGAATTTTCGCGCCATGCTGGATTACAATGAGCAAAATACCCCATTGCGACGTAACGTCACCATAGAGGAAGTAGGTAACGCCGCGGCATTCCTGTGTTCGGATCTGGCATCCGGGATTTCCGGTGAAATTATGTACGTGGATGGTGGTTACAATATTACGGGTATGGGACAGCTCGGATAAGCTGTTTCATTTTGCTTTTTTAAGGCTGTTATGCGAAATGGCTGCCGGGGGAACCGAGCAGCCATTTTTGTTTTTCGCCGACATGCAGGGCGAATGGGCATAACGCTTCCCCAAAAAACCCTCCCGACCCTGTAAATTTTGCTATTGGCACGATTGTTTGTGTAAGGTGGAAAAGTTTACGTATTCCACCGAGCAGACTGATCGGGATTCCATAGGAAGCGATAAAAACCAGACGGTAAGGGTAACCTCACCTTTCGCCCGCGTGGGCATGAAAAGCTTGCCCACCCTACTCTACAAAGCTTATAAGTTTTCTTCCAGGATTAGGATGCGAGCGCGATCCTTCAAACTGGTGAGTACCGTACCAAACTCCGTATCGCCGGCAACATTAGTCAAACTACGTCGGGTATTGGTTTTCTTGGCTGCATCCATTGCTGTCAGGTCGGCTTCTTCAACTTTAGTAACAGCCATGACCACATAGTCGCCGTTAGGAAGAACTAAGCCGTCGTAGGACTTTTTGTCTGCCTGCGGTTTTATGAGTTTGAATGCTTGCTTAACGATATTCATGTCGATTTTACGGTCGGTACGTTTCAGGCCAACTTCTTTTTTAACCTCCGAAGACAGAATTTTTGCCATGGCATCCATGGTTTCACCGGCTAACAATTTCTTAATGGCGGCTTCGCCCTTTTCTTTGGCGTTTTGTTTGGATTTCTCCACCAGCAATTTTTGCTTTGCACTGGCTTTGGCTTCTTCATAAGAACGTTGGCTTTTCTCCTCGTGCGCCTTGATTCGCAACACAACCACATGATGCTCACCGATTTCTACAGGATCGCTGTTATAACGTTGTGTTAACACCTCATCCTGAAATGCAGCTTTGAGTACTTTGGGATGGGAAAATATTTTATCGGATGGAATACCGCTTCGAGTAAACAATGGGCTTTCTTTAATTGGCAAGCCGACCGCGGCGGCGGCGTCCTGCAAGGAATCATTCACCTCGTAAGCCAAAGTGGTGAGCTTATCAGTCATTTCAAAGTATTTTTTATTGGCTTGATCTTTTTTGTATTCTGCGGCCAATTCGGCTTTAACGGCTTCAAATGGTTTGGTTTGTTCTTCACGAACATCCGTCAACTTGATGATATGGAAACCGAAGGAACTCAACACCGGCTCACTCAGATCGCCTTTTTTCATTTCGAACATGACTTTTTCGTAATTGGGGTCCAGGTTGCCTTTACCAAAAAAACCTATATCACCACCCAGCTTTGAAGAACCGGGATCGTCAGAATGTTTTTTCGCCAGATCTTCGAACTTAGCACCATTTAGTAATTGCTTGCGAATGTCTTCCGCTTTAACCTTTGCGGCTTTGATTTTGGCTTCATCAGCACCTTCATCCACAGAAATCAGGATATGACTGGTCCGTCTTTCCGGTGGCACATGGTATTGCCCCATGCGATCTTTGTAATAACCACGCAAGTCCTCTTCGTTGGGTTCCACTGCCTGCCCCAGGTCAGCAACGGACAGCTCCACATATTCCACGCTAACCTTTTCAGGATTCATGAATTCTGTTTTATGCGCTTCGTAATAAGCCTTTACTGCCTCGTCAGTGGCATCGGAATCTTGCTTGTGTTTGGCAGCTGTGAGTGTGAAGTACTCTACGTCGCGTTTTTGTTCTTGTAAACGCAACATGAGATCCACGTCTTTGGGGGTCGCCAGGGCGCTGTTCATTACGGCGTTACGCATTTGCTGCGTCAACATATCCCTAGCCACCAGCTGGCCGAAATCACCATTCTGCCGAGAGGCGAAATTCTTAAACAATTCAGGAGAAAATTTACCGTCTTCTTGGAAAGCTTCAAAGGAGCGAATTCGACCGGCCACCATAACATCGGAAATTCGCAAACCCATATCAGAGGCGTTTTGCAGCAACAGTTCGCTGTTGATCAGCTTTTCCATCGCCTGCTTCTTGATATCTTCATCCGACAGGGGCATTTCGTATTGTTCACCGAAAATCTGGCGCATCTGCTGCAATTGTTGCTGCATCAGGCCGCGTTCCTGGCTTAAAGCCTCGGTATAGGCACTCTGTTTGATTTCTTCGCCATTGATGTTGGCCACCACTTGGGGACCACCTTCATTGAAGTACTCTTGTATACCCCACAATGCAAACGGTACTATCAGTATGATAACAATCGCCCAAGCGATCCAACCTTGCATGCGTTCCCGAATGACGTACAACATAAGCCTGATTCACCGTTTAGTTTAAAATAGGATCTTTAGCCAATATCTTTAATAAAAGATTTATTCAAATAAAAAGGCGTTCCAAACTGCTTCAGAACGCCTTCTTAGTTTGGCGGAGTGGACGGGACTCGAACCCGCGACCCCCGGCGTGACAGGCCGGTATTCTAACCAACTGAACTACCACTCCTAACTTGGTGGGTGCTGAGGGACTTGAACCCCCGACATTCGCCTTGTAAGGGCGACGCTCTACCAACTGAGCTAAGCACCCCCTACCGTTGAAAGCGCGCTAGTTTACGGCATCCTTGAGAGCTTTACCAGCCTTAAATGCAGGATTTTTTGACGCTTTGATAGAAATTGGTTCGCCAGTGGCTGGATTTCGACCAGTTCGGGCCGCTCTTTCACGTACTAAAAATGTACCAAATCCTACTAATGAAACTTGTTCGCCGCCACTAAGAGCACCGGAGATAGCGGCAATCATTCCATCCACTGCACGGTTTGCAGCCGCTTTAGAAATATCTGCGCTTTCAGCAACTGCATCGACCAATTGAGCTTTATTCAAAATAGTTACCTCTCTCTTTTTTTACAGTTTATTAAGAGTAGCTTACGTGAGCGACAAGCATCCAAGCCCTTTCCCCTACCCTGGTGGTTCTTAAAACGCTGGCACGAGCTTCGCGTCGTTGAGCCTAATCTCCGTACTATCCGCAGAGGACAGTATAGTTAGCCCGAAGCTCCAACCTAACAAAACCGGGAGGCCTTTATACCAATGGCTGTGAATATCTGTCAAGGAAATAACCAAAAGTTAACAAGGAGTCACTCGATAATCTCAAGAAAACCGCCTCTGCACCCCCACCCCCCATCCCTCTCTCTTTTTTTTGCCATGGATGGCATTATGCCTCAAAGGCCGCGGACGACGCTCACGGATGAGATAGTGTCGCGACAGGCACGGATGCCGATAGCGACCGGCCGAGAGAGGCATTTGCTGTTACTTGCCTGCTACGGCAGGCAAGTATTATCAATGCCTTTGTAAACTATTACTTTCTTCTTCCGGACCGGAGGACTTTTCCAAAGGGACTTCATCCTCCAGCGGCTTGGGTTGGGCTGTTAAAGCCAGTTCCAATACTTGATCTATCCATTTAACAGTACGAATATCCAAACTTTCTTTTATGTTGTCGGGAATCTCAGCTAGATCCCTACCGTTTTCTTCGGGAATTAATACCGTTTTAATTCCACCCCGGTGGGCAGCCAACAGTTTTTCCTTCAATCCGCCGATGGGAAGCACCTCACCCCGTAAGGTGATTTCGCCCGTCATGGCTACGTCTGCCCTAACCGGGATACCGGTTAACACTGACACAATGGCCGTGCACATGCCCACACCGGCGCTGGGACCGTCTTTGGGTACTGCGCCCTCGGGCACATGGATATGGATATCGTTGGTCTCATAAAAGTCCGGAGATTTAATACCCAGCATTTTCGCACGACTACGCACCACACTCATGGCGGCTTGAACCGATTCCTTCATGACGTCGCCCAATTGGCCGGTAATCACATGTTTGCCTTTACCCTGCAGCATCACCGCTTCGATGGTGAGCAAATCCCCACCCACTTCTGTCCAAGCCAAACCGGTAACCTGACCCAGTTGATCCTTTTCTTCGGCCAACCCGAATCGATGGCGTTTCACACCCAAATAGTGCTCCAAACCATCGATATCAATACTGATTTGTGCAACCTCGGCCCCACTTTTCTCCTGCAACAGAATTTCCTTAACGACCTTACGGCAAAGTTTGGAAATTTCCCGCTCCAGATTACGCACTCCGGCTTCGCGGGTGTAATAACGAATAATGTCACGGATGGCTGCCTCGGAAATTTCGATTTCCTCTTTTTTCAAGCCGTTGGACTTGCGTTGTTTGGGCACCAAATAGCGAATTGCAATGTTCACCTTCTCGTCTTCGGTATAACCGGATAATCGAATGACTTCCATTCGATCCAACAAGGGCCCCGGAATGTTCATGGTATTAGCCGTAGCAACAAACATGACATCGGACAAATCGTAGTCCACTTCCAGGTAATGATCGTTAAAGGTGTGATTTTGCTCCGGGTCCAAAACCTCCAGCAAAGCCGAAGCCGGATCACCGCGAAAATCCATTGCCATCTTATCAATTTCATCCAGCAAAAACAGTGGGTTACGTGTTTCCACTTTAGACAGGTTTTGAATAATCTTACCAGGCATGGAACCAATATAGGTACGACGATGACCGCGGATTTCCGCTTCGTCACGCACGCCACCCAATGCCATGCGAATAAACTTGCGATTAGTGGCTCGAGCAATGGACTTACCCAGGGAGGTTTTACCCACGCCGGGAGGTCCAACCAGACACAAAATAGGACCTTTAACCTTTTTGGCTCTTTGCTGCACGGCCAAATATTCCAAAATGCGTTCCTTAACTTTCTCTAATCCGTAGTGATCCGCCTCAAGCACATCTTCGGCTTCCACCAGATTGTGGCGTACTTTGGAACGTTTTTTCCACGGTACATTAACAATCCAATCGATATAATTTCTAACCACTGTCGCTTCTGCAGACATGGGTGACATCATTTTGAGTTTGTTTAATTCAGACTCCGCTTTGGTCTGAGCTTCTTTGGACATACCGGCTTTTTCGATTTTCCTGGCCAAATCGTCCAATTCGTTATGACCTTCATCCAAGTCACCCAGTTCTTTCTGGATGGCCTTCATTTGCTCATTAAGATAATACTCGCGCTGACTCTTTTCCATCTGACGTTTGACGCGGCCACGAATGCGCTTCTCAACTTGTAACAAATCAATTTCTGCTTCCATCAAACCAATGAGATGCTCCAACCGTTCGCGCAAATCGGCCATCTCAAGAATTTTTTGCTTTTCGTCAATTTTTAAGGACATATGCGCAGCGATGGTGTCAGCCAAGCGGCCCGGCTCTTCAATACTGCTTAAAGAGCTGAGTATTTCAGGGGGTACTTTTTTGCTTAATTTAACGTACTGATCAAACTGCGCCAGCACGGAGCGCATCAACACCTCGCATTCGCGCTCATCCAGCTGTTCGTCATCCTGGACATCAAACAGAGAAATTTGGGCACTGAAATACTCTTCAGAGCTTAGAATATTGAGGATTTTTGCTCGTTGGTTGCCTTCAACCAGGACTTTGATAGTGCCATCAGGCAGTTTCAACAATTGAAGAATATTAGCAACGGTACCGATGCGGTATAAATCATCCACTTCGGGCTCGTCCTGAGAGGCATTTTTTTGTGCCACTAATAAGATTTGCTTGTCTTCATCCATGGCCGTTTCCAAAGCCAGGATGGATTTGTCTCTACCCACAAATAGCGGAATAACCATGTAGGGGTACACGACCACATCCCTTAGGGGCAACACAGGCATTACCTGCATTTGGTCGTTAATCACATTGGAAATAGCACCCTGATCAGACATTCGTTTCCCCTTTAAGTGAACTGTAACCGGAGTTTTCAGCCAATCGCGAAGCTCCGGTTTACTACCGTGTTAATTAATGTGTGGACACACATACCTAACTTCAAGGGGAAGTGTGAAGATTGATGGAACCGATAACCCTTGATGTTAATGGGAAATCTACCTCGTTTTAAGAAGAGTTGTCTGCTTAATCGGATGCAGCCCGGCTTTGCTCGCCTTCAAACATCAACAACGGCTTGGATTTGTTCTCGATAACATCTTCGTCGATAACTACTTTGCACAAACCTTCCATAGACGGAAGATCGTACATGGTATCCAGAAGCACGCTTTCCAGGATGGAACGTAAACCACGAGCACCGGTCTTACGTTCCATAGCCTTTCGGGCCACGGCGTATAAGCCTTCAGTGCGAAATTCCAGCTCGCAGCTTTCCATTTCAAACAACTTGCCGTATTGCTTGGTAATGGCGTTTTTGGGTTCGGTAAGAATTCGTACCAGCGCATCTTCGTCCAACTCTTTTAAAGTGGCCAAAACCGGTAACCGACCTACGAATTCGGGAATCAAACCGTATTTGGTCAAATCCTCAGGAGCGACATTTTCCAGTACTTCGCCGATACTTTTCTTATCTTCTTTGCTTTGCACTTGTGCTGAGAATCCGATACCGCTCTTTTCGGAACGATCGCGAATAACACGGTCCAGACCGTCAAATGCACCGCCGCAAATAAACAGGATATTGGCCGTATTGACCTGGAGAAACTCCTGCTGTGGATGTTTACGCCCACCCTGAGGCGGCACGGAAGCAATGGTACCTTCAATGAGTTTCAGTAGAGCTTGCTGTACGCCTTCGCCGGAAACGTCTCTGGTAATGGAGGGATTGTCGGATTTTCTGGAAATCTTGTCGATTTCATCGATATAGACAATACCGGTTTGGGCTTTTTCCACGTCATAGTCACATTTTTGCAGCAACTTCTGAATGATGTTTTCCACATCCTCACCCACGTAACCCGCTTCGGTGAGTGTGGTGGCATCAGCGATGGTAAAAGGAACATTTAACAATCGTGCCAAAGTCTCCGCCAGCAGGGTTTTACCACTACCGGTAGGACCAATGAGCAAAATATTGCTTTTGGCCAGTTCCACATCGTCTTTTTTCTGGCCGGCTTCCAATCGTTTGTAATGATTGTAAACGGCTACGGAAAGAATTTTCTTGGCTCGGGGCTGGCCGATAACATATTCGTCCAGTATTTCGTTGATTTCTCTAGGCGTGGGAAGTTTACTGCCACCCAAGTTAGAGGATTTGTCTTCAACTTCTTCGCGAATAATGTCGTTGCAAAGCTCGACGCACTCGTCACAGACAAATACTGAGGGTCCAGCAATTAGTTTTCTAACTTCATGCTGACTCTTGCCACAGAAAGAGCAATACAGCAATTTCCCGCTATCATCACCCTTATTGTGTTTATCATCGCTCATACCCGACCTCTTAAACTTAGAAATTGCAGGGACACCCCTCAGTACCCCCAGCGAAGTTAAAAATGTTATCGTCTAACAACGAGCTTTACTTTAACTGTAAACGCGCTCGGATAGCAACTGCGATTTTTCTTCCCTTTTTAATTCAATAAGTTACAAACGTCACTCTGAGCCCATGGTCTCCCGAGTGTGTAATACTTTGTCAATTAAACCGTACTCAACCGATTCCTGCCCACTCATGAAGTTATCCCGGTCTGTGTCGACGGAAATCTTATCAATGGGTTTGCCGGTATGATGTGACATGATCTGATTCAGACGATCTCTGACTTTGAGGATTTCCCGGGCATGAATTTCAATATCCGTGGCTTGCCCTTGTACCCCACCCAGCGGTTGATGAATCATCATACGTGAGTGTGGCAAGCAAAAGCGTTTACCTTTAGTACCGCCGGTTAACAACAAAGCTCCCATGCTCGCAGCCTGACCAATACACATGGTACTTACATCACAATTGATAAATTGCATTGTGTCATAGATAGACAACCCAGCGGTTACGGACCCACCGGGGGAGTTAATATAAAAACTAATATCTTTATCCGGGTTTTCCGATTCCAGAAATAACAGCTGCGCCACAATAATATTGGCCGTGTGATCATCCACGGGCCCCACCAGAAAAACCACTCGCTCTTTCAGCAGGCGGGAATATATGTCGTAGGAACGCTCACCGCGGGCGGATTGCTCCACAACCATGGGTATTAAGTTTAATCCGACCGTCGTATTGAATTGGCCATTGTTCATAGGTGTAAAATCCTTTCCCTTAGTTACAATTAATTAACAAATACCCACGACTGCGACCCGAAACAGGCTTTTTTACCTGCCGGGATTCATAAATTCGTCAAAACTGCTGGATTTGGGAGACACTTTAGCTTGTGACATGACCCAATTCACAATTTCGTCTTCCAAGGCGAAATTCTCAACTTCTTGCAGTCTCTCTTTATTACTATAGTAATATTTTACGACTTCATCCGGCATTTCGTAGCCTGCGGCTAAATTTTCAACCATTTCCCGAACTTTCGTGGGTGACACTTTGATATTATGTTGTTTAACAACCTCAGATAAAATTAGACCGATTGCGACCCGGCGTCTAGCTTGTTCTTCAAAGTTTTCACTTTTTAGCTCCATTCCCGGCGCTTGTTGTCCGGCTTGTTGCATTAAAGCTTGGATTTCGTTCTCCACCATAACCTTGGGGACATCGAATTTATTGTGTTCGTATAGGCCGTCCATTACCTGTTGCTTGAGTTTACTGCGCTTATTCTGATCCAGTTCCCGCTGCATATTCGCCTTGACCTGTTCGCGAAACACCACCAACCCACCTTCTGTGACACCCATTTTGGCTGCAAATTCATCATTTATTTCAGGTAGCACAGCTTGTTCCACTTTCTTCACGGTGATATCAAATTCCACCGGCTTTCCAGCCAGATCGGCGGCATGGTATTGCTCTGGAAATTGCAGCGACAGGGTTTTCTGTTCATCGGTTTTGCATCCCGCCAAACCCTCTTCGAATCCTTTAATCATCCGCCCTGAACCGATAACCACCGACATTCCTTCGCCGCTACCGCCTGGAAAGACCTCACCATCGATCTTGCCGGTAAAGTCGATGGTAACCTGATCGCCATCTTGGGCTTCACGCTCCACCGGTTCCCATTCATTTTGCTGTTTTCGAATCACCTCGATCATTTTATCGATATCTTCATCGGATATTTCCACCTGAGGTTCTTCTACTGCAATGCTGTCTACCGATACGGAGATTTCGGGTAAAACTTCAAAAGTTGCGATGTATTGCAAATCGCTTTCTTCGGATTGTTCCGTTGGTTCAATTTGAGGGCGTCCTGCCGGAATCAGTTTCTCTTGAGTCAGCGCTTCATAAAAACTGGATTGCATGACATCACCAATGACTTCCTGCTGTACTTGGCCACCATAACGTTTTTGAATCACGCTGAAGGGTACTTTACCTGGTCGAAATCCAGACAACCGGGCTTTCCCAGCCAAGGACTTTAATCGCTTTTGCACCTCCTGATCGATATCCGCCTTGGGAATCTCTACCGTCATTCGACGCTCCAGACCAGAGGTTGTCTCAACAGAAACTTGCATGGTTTATCTCCATAGTACTCAAATGTGGGATTCTAGAACCTATCTCAAAATCAATTTTTTACATACATACTTCGTTATTGCCATTCTCAAAAACCACGTAAAAACGACAAATCGCGAGTAAACTTTGTTTTTAGGAACACTCTCCAGCCTGCGCTGTGAGCCCTCGTCTAAACGCATCTTAATTTTGAGATAGGTTCTAATAATATGGTGCGAAAGGAGAGACTCGAACTCTCACGGGTTACCCCACTGGAACCTAAATCCAGCGCGTCTACCAATTCCGCCACTTTCGCCGAATCGGCCATTGTATAACAGCCGAACAGAACAAAAAATAAAAAAAGCCCATGAGTCGGGCTTTTGTGGTGCTTTGTAGTCACACAAACAGGTGGCACTGTTGGTTATCAAAGCGATTTACTTCAATCGAATTCGAGGAATTCGACTGCTGACGCATGGTGGGCCATGTAGGACTCGAACCTACAACCAATTGATTAAGAGTCAACTGCTCTACCAATTGAGCTAATGGCCCAAGAACGGGTTACACAGGCCTGTGCCACTCGTCATAAAATGGGGTGGACGATGGGGCTCGAACCCACGACAACCGGAATCACAATCCGGGACTCTACCAACTGAGCTACGCCCACCATTAACTTTATATTGTTAAAAAATAGTGTTAATAAACCAGCATTAACAAATTAACATTGTTAACGAACTTTCAACAAGGCCAATTGGCCTCCGGCCAAACTGACCAACCGGTTCTAATATCTATCCCACCGGTCTCTTATTTGGTACGCCCGGCAGGACTCGAACCTGCTACCCTCGGCTTAGAAGGCCGATGCTCTATCCAGATGAGCTACGGGCGCAAGGGTTACCTTTATACATCAGTGCATACCGATTTTAGGTGGCACTTTAGCAGTAATTTGGTCGGGGTAGAGAGATTCGAACTCCCGACATCCTGCTCCCAAAGCAGGCGCGCTACCAGACTGCGCTATACCCCGGTGCGGCAATTATAACTTCCCCATAGGGAATGCGCTATGGTCAATCCGCCAACGAGTGGCGAATATTACGGATGTTGCGAGCAATTATCAAGTAAAAATAAGCCATTACCTGAATCCCCCGATTCACCTTGCGGAATTTGAGCTAAATCCTTGTTTCGACAAAACCAAGGTTTATAATGTGCACTCCTAAACTGACCACCGAAGCAACTTTTCATGAGCGCAAACATCATTGACGGCAAAGCCATTGCCCAAGAGATTCGAAATCAGATCCGGGCAGAAGTTCAGCAACGCCAAACCCAAGGCTTGCGCCCGCCCGGATTAGCCGTCGTACTGGTGGGAGCGGATCCCGCCTCCCAGGTCTATGTAGGCAGCAAACGCCGGGCTTGTGAGGAGGCAGGGTTTCATTCTCTGGCCTATGACTTGCCGGAAGGAACCAGTCAGGAAACATTATTGAATCTGGTGGATCAATTAAACCGGAATCCCGACGTGGATGGTATATTGGTCCAACTTCCCTTACCGGAGCATATTGATTCTGGTTCCATAATCGCCAGCATTGATGCCCATAAGGATGTGGACGGCTTCCACCCCTACAATGTGGGCAGCCTGGCCTTACGCCAACCCATTCTCAGACCCTGCACCCCCAAAGGAATTATCACCCTGCTGGAACACACGGGGGTAAACTTCAAAGGTGCAGAAGCGGTGGTGGTGGGCGCTTCCAATATTGTTGGTCGACCCATGTCTCTGGAGCTTTTGTTGGCCGGTTGTACCGTCACGACTTGTCACCGCTTCACCAAAAATTTGGAACAACACGTTCGTCGAGCCGAAATATTGGTGGTGGCCGTGGGCAAACCGGGCATTGTCGATGCCGACTGGATTAAGGAAGGCGCTATCGTCATCGACGTGGGCACCAACCGCAACGCCGAAGGCAAACTGGTGGGTGATCTGGATTTTCAGGCCGCCAGCCAAAAAGCGGCTTGGATTACCCCGGTGCCCGGTGGCGTGGGTCCTATGACTGTGGCTACGCTGTTACAGAACACTCTGGAAGCGGCAGAACAGCAACACCCGACTATAAGATAAGGTGGCTGCGGGTGCGGTGACGCCGATCATAAGCAAACTCCACCTTTCGCCCACTGCTATTGGCTCGATTGTAGGTTGGATGAGTGCAACGTCCTCCAACCGTCCCAACAGCCCATCTCGCAGCATGAACCGTTGGTAGAATCTACTCGCGGCGCCAGCGAGTGCCCTCCGCTGCGTCTTCCAAAACGATGCCGTCGGCTGCCAGCAAGTCACGGATGCGGTCGGATTCGGCCCAGTTTTTGGTAGCCCTGGCTTCATTTCGGTGCTGAATTAACTGATCCACCGCTTCGTTGTCCAGGCCTCCGGCATGTTCCCCGCCTTGAAGATACTGCTCCGGGTCTTGCTGCAATAAACCCAACAACCCCCCTAGGGCCAATAATTCTCCACCCAGAGCTTTGGCCTGCTGCGTGTCCGTTTCGCGCACCCGATTAAGCTCTCGAGACAAATCGAATAGAACGGAAAAAGCCTTAGGCGTATTGAAATCGTCGTCCAAGGCGGCGTAAAAGCGCTGTGCGTATGGGCTTTCCGTTGCAATGTCCATTCCCTGCACCCTCTTCATGCTCCCTTCCGGACTGATGCCTCGCAAGGTCTGATACAGGGTTCGCAAGGATTCCTTGGCCTGATCCAAATGTTGATCGGAATAATTCAAAGGACTGCGGTAATGACTATTGAGAATAAAAAATCGCATCACTTCCGCATCGTATTGCTGCAATACTTCACGGATAGTGAAAAAGTTACCCAATGACTTGGACATTTTTTCGTTATCCACGCGCACATGGCCATTGTGCATCCAGACGTTGGCAAACTTTCGACCGGTGGCCGCCTCACTCTGGGCGATTTCATTTTCATGATGGGGAAACTGTAAATCCAAACCACCGCCGTGAATATCGAAATGGTCCCCCAGGCACTGGGTCGACATGGCAGAGCATTCGATATGCCAACCGGGACGGCCTGACCCCCAAGGTGACTCCCAACTGGGTTCACCGGGTTTGGCACTTTTCCATAAGACAAAATCCAGGGCATCGACCTTGGCTTCATCCACATCCACACGCTCCCCAGCGCGTAAATCCTGTAATTGCCTCCCCGACAACTGACCGTAGTGGGCAAATTTGCTTACCGAGTAATACACATCGCCATTGGCTGCAGCATAAGCAAAGCCTTTTTGTTCCAGCACCTTAATCATGGCGATGATCTGGTCCATATAGTGGGTGGCTCGCGGCTCCTCATTGGGTCGCAAAACCCGCAAGGCATCCGCATCCCGGTCCATTTCCTCGATATAGCGCTGAGTTAACTGATCGACCGGCTCGCCGTTTTCAGCGGCACGCTTGATGATCTTGTCATCAATATCGGTAATATTGCGAACGTAGGACACATGATCCGCACCATAGAGGCGGCACAAATAGCGATACACCAAGTCGAACACCACCAATGCACGAGCATGTCCCACATGGCACAAATCGTACACGGTCATACCGCACACATACATGCGCACCCGTTGCGGATCAATGGGAGTAAAGGGTTCTTTCTGTTTGCTCAAATTGTTATAGATGTGCAACATGGTCCGCTTATAGCCTTTTGATTGGTCGTTAAATAATGAGTTCATTTTTCGCGAATAGTAACAAATTTACCGGGAGAAAACCCTAGGGAAGCTCCGATTAATTCCGTGAATGGCATTAATAATAACTGCAATTTTCAATTGCTACATTGCCTGGATGTTAACAACTCCATTCCCATACCGACTCACCCATCGATTAATTAGGTGACGTGAAAAGCCAGACAAAATCATGGACTTCCACTGTGACCCACCGGGGAAAAAGTGTATTATTGCCCCACGTTCAATTTTTTGGGGAACCCTGAACATGAAAACTTTGAAAACCTCCGCTGCAGGTCTGGCTCTGTTGTGTTTCAGTATCATCAGCACCACCGCATTGGCCGCTGATAAACTGTATAAAGTTCAGCTGGAAACCTCCATGGGTAATATTGTTCTGGAACTCAATGCCACCCGGGCACCCATGACGGTTCAAAACTTTTTGGCCTATGTGAAAAATGGGTTTTACAATGGCACTATTTTCCACAGGGTGATTGATGGCTTTATGGTTCAGGGTGGCGGTTTTACCGAAGACATGCAACAAAAACCCACCCATAACCCGATTCGTAACGAAGCTAATAATGGCCTTAAAAACGAACGCGGCACCGTTGCCATGGCTCGCACCAATCAACCCCATTCTGCCACCGCTCAGTTTTTTATTAATGTGGTAAACAACGAATTTTTAAACTATCGTTCTGAGAGTATTCGTGGTTGGGGATATACCGTATTCGGTCGAGTAGCATCCGGTATGGATGTGGTAGACCGTATCCGAAAAACCCCCACAGGCATGCAAGGCCCTTTCCGAGACGTGCCCAATACGCCGGTAGTCATTCTGAATGCCACTATTCTGGCGGACGAACCCGCGGCAAAACCATAAACATTTTGACAGGACGACTCATGATTAGACTACAAACCAACTTTGGAAACATCGACATTGAAGTGGACCACGACAAAGCGCCCGTAACCGCGAAGAATTTTGAGCGCTATGTCAGTGAAGGATTTTACGATGGCACGCTGTTTCACCGAGTCATCGACGGTTTTATGATTCAGGGAGGTGGCATGGAAGCGGGCATGCAACCTAAGGCTACCCATGACCCCATCAAAAACGAAGCAAACAATGGCCTGACTAACGAAGTAGGTACCATCGCCATGGCGCGCACTAACGACCCCCATTCCGCCAGCTCTCAATTTTTTATTAATGTAGCCAAAAATGACTTCCTCAATTTCACCTCTGAGGATACGCACGGCTGGGGCTATTGCGTGTTTGGTAAAGTAGTGGATGGTATGGATGTCGTCAACAACATCAAAGGCCAGTCTACCACCAGCAAAATGGGCCATCAGGACGTACCGGTAGATGATATCGTTATAGAAAAAGCGGAAATGCTCTAACAGTAGTTAACGAGATTGCCCATTCCCACGACTCACTACCTGGGGCAGGCAAATAATCTGCCCCTTTTGACATGACGACTCTGTTTATTTCCGATCTGCATTTGACTGCCAAGCAAGCCGGTACGATCGACTTGTTTTGCCGGTTTCTGCAGGACCAGGCAGCACACACAGAACATCTGTACATATTAGGGGACTTGTTTGAGTACTGGATCGGCGATGACTATATCGAACCCGGTTTGGAGAAAGTCTTACAGGCATTAAATCAATTCAGTGCACTCTGTCCGGTAGACGTCATGCACGGTAACCGGGACTTTCTCCTGGGTTCTCAGTTTGAAAAGCTCAGCGGCTGCCGTCTTATCGACGACCCCAGTGTCATTCAGCTTTGGGGAGAAACCACATTGTTAATGCACGGGGATTCCATGTGCATAGATGATGTGGAATATATGAAACTACGGCAACAGTTTCGCGATCCCAACACTCAACGCATGTTGTTATCCAAAACGGTGGAGGAACGATTGCAAATCGCGGGATCGTTGCGTCAACAAAGCAGCGAAGCGAACCGCTATAAAACCGAAGACATTATGGACGTCAATCAACACTGTGTGAAGCAAACCATGCAACAATACCAAGCTACACGTCTCATCCATGGCCATACCCATCGCCCTGGCGTGCACAGTTTCCACATCGAATCAAAAACCGTACAACGCATCGTCCTGGGCGACTGGTACCACCAGGGCAGCGTATTACGCTGTAATGAGTTAGGCTGCGAACTACTGACTGTCCCCATGTCGGCTTGATGTCAGCCGAATCGAATAGGATTTTAATAGATCGAATAGTGTTGATAGCCCTGCGGCAGATCAAAGCGGCTCATATCGGCCAACCATTTTTCACGGAAATCCACCATAAATCGCTGCTTGCCCTTGCGATCCCATTCCCGGATGGGAACACCGTGCTGTAAATGCTTGACCGGATGAAAAATATTGATCGACAAATCACAGGCCTGCAACTGATCTTTAGGTGAGTTTGCGAGACCGGCTGCGTGTTCCCCTGCCAACACGGTACGGTATTCTACCAACGCCTGTCGTACGTCAGGCAAAAAATTCTCAGGTAAACTCACCACATCGTAGCAATGTTTACCATTGACATCGTAGCGATAGTGGGTGGCCGGCATATTTTGTATTTTTGGCATGGCGGAACTGGGCTGAGAGACTTCCACATTTTCCAGTGCCATGGGCGGCTCCCCTGCCACGGGTTTGGCTTTTATGACAAACACCGTCTGGTCATCCGATGTCACGCTGTAAATGGTTTGGCTTTGCCGGTCAAACATAAGGAAATCCTTGGCATTTCCCGGCTCCCACATCACCATTCGGGTTTTGCTTACCAAAATCTCGCTCACATACGCCTTATCCCGCCCAGGCTCTCGAACCTCATAGCGTAACACCGCCACTTCGTTCTTTGGTGATTCGGCCTGCCTGGTGCCTGCCGTACCGCAGCCTTGTAGCAACGTACCGAGTAATAACACACTCGACAACAAGGTAGCACCCGTGCAGTGAGTTAAACCGGACCCGCTGTATCTATGCTGTGTTTCTAGTATTTGCTGACTCATTCCAATCCTTCTAACCCTTCCAAAAAAAGCAACTCCGCTTCGCTAAACCCGGCCTGTATCCTGGCTTGCCGATGTAAGGGGGATTTTACCCCTTCCTTGCCGTATTGTCTCACCAATCGCTCAAAGGTCTCTTGTGATGACACACCATCTCGCTCGCAAAGGTAATTGAACCAATATGTACCGCAATGTACATGACCGATTTCATCACGCAAAATAATCTCCAGAATCTGCACCAGGTCATTCTCCTGCACGGCACGAAATTTTTCCAAAATCGCCGGAGTAACATCCAGACCACGAGCCTCTAAGCCCCTTGGAATCACTGCCATGCGTACCAGAGGATCATGAGCTGTACGCATCGCCATATCCCACAAACCGTTGTGAGCATCAAAATCACCGTAATGGAATCCGCGAGTATGCAACGCTCCTTGCAGTAATTTGAAATGATAAGCCTCCTCTGCAGCAATTCTGAGCCAATCATCATAATACTGCGCGGGCAAGCCACGAAATCGATAAACCGCATCTAATGCCAAATTGATCGCATTGAATTCAATGTGAGCAAATGCATGCACCATGGTGGCAATACCCTGTGGGGTATGCACACTGCGCTTGGGTAATTCGCGCGGATGAACCAAGCGGGGTTTTTGCGGGTGTCCTACCTCATATTCGCTGTGTTCCAAAGGTTGATGGAAATCGGTCTTCCCAAAGTGACCTGACTGCCACTCCCGCCATAATTGCTCACAAGTTTGGGTTTTTTGTTGGGGGTCGTTGATTTGCAGGCAATTGAGGACTTTTTCGAAAAACACGTAGTATCCAGAGGGTTTGATGGTTAAGGGGGGATTATCCGGGTTGGGGGGGATAGTATCAAGTTTGGGTTTGGGTTTGGGTTTGGGGGCGGAATAATTTTGATTAAGTACCAATCCAGCATCGAATTAACCTTCAGCACCCAAGTGAGCACAAAACATGCACCCCCTACACAAAATCCTCCATCCTCACTGGTAATCGCTTTGCCCCCCACTCCCCCGGCTGTGGGTCAAAATGTCCTGCCAGGACATGGCCGCACTTGTCACAACAGCCTTTGACGTCGAGATGCCAGGCTTTCAATTCATACCAATCCCGCCCAATGACCTTGTGGCCGCAGTTTGTGCAGTAGGTGCTGTCGGCGGCCTCGGCGTGGACATTACCCACATAAACATGCTGCAAGCCGTTTTCCAAGGCGATGTTTCGCGCTTTAAGTAATGTGGCGGCCGGTGTTGACGGGTGGTCTTTCATTTTCCAGTCGGGATGAAACGCGGTGAAGTGCAGCGGGACTTCCGAGCCCAGGTTTTCACGGACCCAGTTGCTAAGTTCATGGAGTTCTTTATCGGAGTCGTTTTCTCCGAGTATTAACAAGGTGGTGATTTCCAGCCACACTTGCGTGTGGTGTTTGATGTACAACAGGGTATCCAACACATTTTGCATGTGGGCACCGGTAAGTTTGTAATAGAAACGCTCAGTGAAGGCTTTCAGGTCAATATTAGCTGCGTCCATATGTTTGAAAAAAAGCTCCCGCGGTTTTTCACAAATATAACCTGCGGAAACGGCAACGGACTTAACACCCACCTCATGGCAGGCTTGTGCCACATCGACCGCGTACTCCAAAAATATAACCGGGTCGTTGTACGTGTAAGCAACACTTTTACAACGCAGTGTCTGTGCCGCTCGTGCCAATTGCTCCGGAGTGGCCGTCCCTGCCAGAGTATCCATTTCCCGAGATTTGCTCATGTCCCAGTTTTGGCAAAATTTGCAGGCGAGATTGCATCCGGCAGTACCGAATGACAACACCGATGTACCGGGATAAAAATGGTTTAAGGGCTTCTTTTCTATGGGGTCAACACAAAAACCGCTGGAGCGGCCATAGCTGGTGAGTACAATTTTCTGGTCTTGACAGGCACGAATGAAACACAAGCCCTGCTGGCCTTCGTGGAGTGTGCAATAACGTGGGCAAAGATCGCACTGGACTCGATCCCCCTGCTCCAGTTTATGCCAATATTGAGTTGGTACTGTGTGATGACTGTGCATGCGCGCCTGTTGTAACATTATGTTGTAACAATTGCCTATACTTTAAATATAATGGGTTTTGCGACCTTTTTTTAGTATTTCTCCATCAACAGCTTACTTAAAAATCGACATGCACCGGGATACCCAAGATGATACGCCAAGCTGCTGTTTCTAACATGTTTTATCCTGGTGATCCGCAACAATTACGGCAGACATTGCAAACTCTGTTGCAGCCGGTATCGATGCAAAGTGTTGCTCCCAAGGCGATCATAGCCCCTCATGCCGGTTATATTTATTCCGGACCGGTAGCCGCCAGTGCCTACCGACGTCTGGAGACGGTACGCTCCAGCATTACCCGGGTGGTGTTGCTGGGCCCGTCACATCGCGTCCCCCTTTTTGGCTGCGCTTGCAGTGGTGCAACGGCGTTTGCCACACCACTGGGAGACATCCCCCTGGATCAAGCGGCCATCGAATCCGCGACGACTCTACCCTTTGTGAAAGTGATGGATCAAGCACATAGCTTGGAACACAGTCTTGAAGTACATTTACCTTTTTTACAAATGGCATTGGATCGTTTCAGTCTGGTACCCATCGTAGTGGGCGACTGCCCTCAAGATCAAGTGGCTATACTGCTGGAGCAACTTTGGGGTGGAGAAGAAACATTGATAGTCATCAGTTCTGATTTGAGCCATTACCATGACTACGAAACCGCCAAACGGTTGGATGCGGTGACTTGCCAAGCCATTGAGTCCCTTGACATAAACAAGATTGATTCCCAACATGCCTGCGGCGCGGTTCCACTGAAAGGACTGCTGTGCTTGTTGAAACGCAAATCGCTCAAAGCCACTTTGGTGGATTGTCGAAACTCCGGTGATACGGCCGGCCCACGCCATGAGGTGGTGGGTTACGCAGCATTTGTGGTCGAAGCACAATAGAGTGGAGTTAAAAAGATCGTGGATAAAGAGGACCGGGAAAACTTACTCCACACCGCCGCAGCCGCCATTGATTACGGTTTAGCATCGCGGCACAAACACCGTATCGACCTGGATTTAAACGCTTTCAACCCAACGTTACAACAGCACCGAGCCAGTTTTGTTACCCTGACAATCGAGCAACAGTTGCGCGGTTGCATGGGTACATTGGAAGCCCGACAACCTTTGGTTCTGGATGTGGCTTATAATGCACACAGCGCGGCGTTCAAGGATCCGCGCTTCCCTCCCCTGACTCAAACGGAAAGAGACTTGTTGCACATAAAAATTTCGGTCCTTAATCCGCCTTGTGCCTTACGGTTTACTTCGGAACAAGAGTTGTTGGAAATAATAAATCCCGGAGAGGATGGTTTAATCCTGGAGGCAGGCGGTCACCGAGCTACATTTTTACCCTCGGTTTGGGAACAACTGCCTGAGAAAAGCCAATTCTGGATCCATTTAAAACGCAAAGCCGGTCTAAGTGACAACTACTGGTCCAAACAAATACAGGTGTCCAGATACACGACCGAATCTTTCTAAGTTTCAACCATCAGGTATGAGCCGGCAAATTCCTACTGAGTTCGGGCCACAGACTCGCTTATCCACCCACACTGCCCCGTCCAGCTTCGCTCCATCCAGGAGAGTCGATTCCATTTTCGCGCCCGTCAAAATTGCCCCACGCAGATCGGCACCACGCAAATCCGCCTGACGTAAATTCGCCTGCGGTAACACGGCACCGGACAAATCCACAGCTCTTAAATCTGCCCCGGAGAGATCTGCTGCGGTTAAAACAGTAGCGGCCAATCGAACCCGATTCAAATTGGCCAGATTAAAATTCACCGCAGTGAAGTGGCTATGAGACAAATCAGCTCCGTTTAGATCCGCACCGGAGAAATCCGCATTACGGAACACACCATGGTCCAAGCGCATTCCCTGTAAATTGCGATGATCTAATTGCAAAGAATCCATCACACAATAGCTCCAATTCACACCAGGAGCTGCAGGGACAAAACAATCAGCGGGTTGAGGCGACTCTGCTCCGGTAAGCACCAAGCCGGCATACACCCCAACCCCCAGTAGTAACAAGGTAAACAAAGACCGGAAAATAACCAGCTCGCGGGATGGAGAATTTTTCCCCATTAAGGTTGTTGGAGAGGGGGATGGGGTTTCAGTTCGACGATCGGCTATGGGGTCTCGATATTGTTGGCGTCGATCCACTGCTCGTTCATCGGCTTTTCTGCGACGGGCTTCCAGACGCTCGCGGTTCTCCGCCACACTAAGGTCCAGTGTCAGCTCTTCGGGAATCAGGTGCGGTAAATCCGCCACGGTGCGCCAATTGAATTGGTCCACGCTAATGTTGTCTTCAGGGGTTATTCTTCCCAATAGCAGAAAGCGTTGAATTTCCGCTTCCGGATACGGACCCCGAATTTCCCGGCCCCGCCGGGTATACCATTTTTTTTCTGGCATTACTTTTTTTCTGGTATGACGGTAATGAATACTGTTTGATTTAATTCACCCGATCCATGCTACCGGCCAACAGCAATAACTCAGCCTCGCCTCGAGCCAAACCACAATCACTCATTAATTGGTCAATACCAGCGCCGTTCCGGACCAAACTGATGGCGTGCTGATAGTTGTCACCCACCGGTTCTTGCATTTCCAGTTGATCCTGGCGTTGTAATAGGGTTCGGGTTCGTTCCTCCAGACGCGCCAAGTGACTGTCTACCCCAACTGCAGCCGCGCACATGGCGTTGAAATCATCGTGAAGGCGATTGATTACCGCCTCTTGTTCCATGGCGAATTTCTGAAATCGCAAGTACACAAAAATAAGCGTACTGAATGCGCCCACCGATAGCACGCAAAATACAATCATGATGGTTGTCAGAAATCCAATGGGTACTGATGCAGCTACATTTGTCATATCACCACCTATACATAATCATCGATGTGCGGAGTATCGCCGTTTTCAGAAGGGGCTTTATCCGCTGAGGGCTCTACTCCCGCTGAGGGCTCTACTCCCGCTGAGGGCTCTACTCCCGCTGAGGGCTCTACTCCCGCTGAGGGCTCTACTCCCGCTGAGGGCTCTTTATCCCTCTTTCGAGGTTGTTGCCGTTTGTTGTTTTCCTTTCGTTCGTTATCCGGTTTGATTTTAGGATCGACTTTGTGAACGATTAAGCCTGTGTCTACTTTCCCGATTTCCATCATACTTCACTCACTTACGCCTAAAGCCTTTGAAAAACTAAAGGGCCAGCATTTCCATCCATTGTTCGTCAGTTAGCAGCTTGTTCAAATCAATAATGATGAGCAGCTCACTATCCACACTGGCAACACCTTGGATGAACTTGGCACTTTCTTCCGTACCCACATTGGGTGCGGTTTCAATCTCCGACAGCCGCAGCTCCACGACCTCAGCAACACTGTCAACCAAAATCCCCACCACTTGTTCGCCCACTTCCACAATCACAATGCGAGTTGCGTCATCTGACTCTTTTTCCGGTAGGGCAAAACGTTTTCGCGAGTCAATTACCGTGACCACATTACCGCGTAGATTGATAATCCCCAGAACATAGTCGGGGGCACCGGGAACAGGTGCGATTTCCGTCACCCGCAACACTTCCTGTACCTGCATCACATTTATGCCGTATTTTTCATTTTCCAGGTGGAAGGTTACCCACCGGACCATGGGGTTTTCGGCAAAATTTTGCGCTGAATTTTCCATAATTCCTTACCAAAGTCAGATCGAACAAGAATTTCCAAGTTTAAAAGCTGCACAATCCATACCACTAAGAATCAATCCAACATTCGCCGCAGCTCGTCCGGGCACAGCAAGGGACACATCAGATCCACCACCGTCCCCAAAATACAAGGAACTTGAGTCGAACGCTGCCAACGAACCTGGCCGGGTTCCAACGAAAAGATGCTATCCACCGAGTTACATACAAAACCCCAGCGACCCCGGTCAAATAGCATTATAAATCTAATATTTTCATCAACTTGAGCCTCGGGATTAATCAAAAGATCCAAATCAATAATACGCACGGTAAGACCCCGATTACGGTACATTCCTCGAAACCAGTGAGACTGACCCGGAACAAAATGAACCTTGCCTTTACATGTCACCACGCTGTCCAATTGATCTAAGGGAGCCGCCATGGTGGTTCCTCCTACATCGAAGCTGAGACACTGAAACTTGTTTTGCCCCCAATCCGGAATGCTTGGCTGCTTACTCTGTGGTTCCGGGACAGTTGGCACTTCTGTTACCGACGAGTTGGATTGCTCTGGTTCTAAAACCGGTTCCTGTGGTTCAAGCTCCAGGGGAGCCGGTGCTTGGGTGAAGGCCACCTCAGCCTGGGACAAGGCTTCCCTGACCGCTTCCGTGCCAAATACCGTGTATTTGAGTGAATCCGGTATTGATGGGATTTCGGTGGATAGCGGTTCCTCTGACTTTTCCATCCCTCGAGATTCTGCTGGAGCCGCAGGATACACGGAGAAAACATCCTTTTTGTAGACTGTTAGAGGTTTTTCCGGTTCTTCATCCAGGAAATCCGTTTTGTGTGTTGTTTCGATCGGATTTTCCAGGCCCACATCAATGAGATCTGTCTCAGATTCCACTTCTGTCTGGGCATCCATTGCAACTTCTACTTCCGTTTCAATCTCAGCGACAACTTCCGCTTCGGTATCTGCTTCTACCTCGGCTTCTACCTCCGCTTCTACCTCGGCTTCTACCTCCGCTTCTACCTCCGCTTCTACCTCCGCTTCTACCTCCGCTTCTACCTCCGCTTCTACCTCCGCTTCTACCTCCGCTTCTACCTCCGCT
>JAOUJW010000043.1 GCA_029882975.1 Gammaproteobacteria bacterium | reverse complement strand
GTGCTTTTTCACCTAATACGGTAATGTTTATGTGATCCGAGTCCACGAGATCCGTGAAAACTTCCTTAAAATATTCCTTCATGTCTTGATTAGCAATCCAATTGCCGTTCATGTTCATGTTAACCGTGATATTCCTACCCTCTGTAGTGGCTGCATTGTTTTGGGGGCTTTGCTGTTGCGTTAGTGGGGAGGTCGTTGGACTTGGACTGTAACCACCACCGGTGCCGCCCGCGCTAATGGATCCGCCGCCGCCAAAAGTGGACCGGTTAATCGTGGCAAGGGATGCCGCGCCCTTGAGGGCTACCGAAGCCGCCGCCAATACCGCAACCGGATAGGGAAGCCCAGAGTTAAAGGCCTTCATAATACCGCCGGCGGTATCTATTAGAACCGCGGACCTTGCATACTTCTTGTTTTCTTCAAACTGCTTCTTGTTGGCGTTTCCGTTTATGGCTGCCAAAGAATTCATCAGGCTTGCAGCGCTTGAAAACGCTAACTGTCTGTTGGCTTGACGTTTCTGCTCTTCGGCTTCTGCAATCTTGGTTTTGTCGTTCTCAAACTCAGCCGTTAACCCCAGAATAATGGCGTTTTTTCGAGTTTCCGAGATAATCTCATTCTGGAATGCCGTCTCAATGATAAATAAACGGTTTTCGTAAACATTCTCAAGCTTTTGTAGGTCCGTTGATCGTGCGTTATCCACGTAAGTCTGCACGTCGGCCATTTGCTGCTTAATAGTGTCCACCTCGGCAATCGAGATACCCACCCCGGCAGAGGTTGTGGTTTTTTTGGTCTCTTGCGCATCCGCTTTGACTTGCTGCTGTCTCTCAATGGCCGCTGTCATTTTGTCGATTGCTTCGACTCCCTGGGAAACCAAACCAATGTTTTGCGCATCAAGCTTGGCCTGATCCGCTAACATGCCGTTTAGTGTTGCCTGCAGGCCTCTGCGCTTCTCCAGTAGTGCCGCTTGTTCGCGTGCTGTGTGGCTGAACCCTGCACCTCTGGCCAGTTCTTTATTGACCTTTTCTATCTCTTCCCGCAGCCTGGCTACCGGCGTGCCGATTTCGTCATTAATTACACCGATTTCAACCAGGAATTGCTTAACTTGGCTTAGCCCATTGATAAATTCATCCACCCCTAATAGCGCGGTACGTATGCCGTTTAAGATCTGTATTGCGAAATCTTTCGCCAGATTCTTAATGCCGCCTCGTGCTTTTGCGGTCTCTAAGATCCAGTCACGGAATGTGTCAACGGCTTTTTGTAGAGAGGGGGCTAGAGCCGCTGTCATTTGCGTTACAAGGCCCTCTACTATGTACCGAAGCTTGGTCATGGCGTCATTGGCGTTCTCTACACCCTTAACCGCTGAGGCGTTCAGCGTGAGGCCAAATAGGTCTGCTTGCTCTCGGTACTTGCGCATTTGTTCCGCGCCGCCAGCCAAGGCAGGCAGCAATTCGGTTGCCCGACCACCGAACAGTTGCGCGGCCAAGGCTGTTTTTATGTTCCCGTCTTCCAGCTGGTTTAGCTTGTCCCCAATCAAACCCATAACTGCAGCAGAGTCGTTGATTATGGGTGTTAGGTCAGAAACAGATATACCTAATTGAGCGAATGCGTCTTTGGCTAGGCCCGTGTCCCTGACAACAAAGTCATAGACATTGGTTGAGACACGTCGTGCCGCCTTAGCGAAAGTCTCTAATGAGGTGCCGCCTAAATCTGCAGCCACGCGGAAAGAGGAAAGCTCTTCCGTAGCTATGCCGTAGGTTTTGGACAACTTGCCGATGTTATCAATAACCTTAAGCGAGGCGCTGGCAACCAAGGCGAGCCCTCCCGCGCCCGCCAATAGCACTAATGCCGACTTAAAGGAAAATACAGAAGAGATGGCATTGCCAATGCTCTTTTTGAAAGAGCGAAAAGTTTTGTTGACCTTTTTGGCGAATTTATCCAAGGCCGTACGGGATCGCTTTAATTCCTCTTGGAATTTAGCAGCGTTCAAGCCTAAGGATATTGCTATCGAGCCTATGATTGCCATTTCTCTGTCCTCACGACAGTGATTTTAAAAATCCCCCGCCCATACGATAAATGTTGCGAGGGAATTTATGTTAGTTAAATTTAAACCGGGCGTACCACTTTGGCGCGGGCGCGCCTGAGAGCTCTTTATCTAGCTCCGCCTCAATAGTCTCTAGTTGCGCCCCAATATCCAAATCCTGAGAGTAGACCAAGTTTCGCGCCTTATCCGCTGCCTTTCGAATGGCCGCTATCTGTGCGTTTATTCGTTCCACGTTGCTGCCTATTTGGTTACCTGCCGTCAGTAGAGTGTCACTGTTCATTTTTCTGTAAACCTGCTGATCCAGTTCCCGGACAAACTCTGTAATGGCGTCCTTCTCCTGATCAAGGAGCATCCGTTCCAACGCTATACGATTGCCATTGATTAACCGTTCATATTCAAGACTATTGGACCAGCGTGAGCTTTCTGCTTTTGCCTTTTGAATCTCCAGTTCTTTCACCCGCCGGCGGGCTGCCTCCAATTCAGATTCGACGCATTCGCAATTCTGGTTATGAGCAATGGCTTCTTTTTCGCGTTTGGCTTGAAGTGCGCTGATTTCATCTACAAGAGCCTTTCTTTGTTGACGCCGCTCACTGTAGTACTCATCCATGATTTTTCCACCATGGGCCTGAGCAATGCTATTGATAACAATTTGATCCGGATTCATGCTTGCTGTCTCCTTTGTTGGTTGAATACTGAAAATATTTCATTACCTGAAATTTCTCGCTGGTGAAATAGCGTGCTGGCCAGTTCCGTAATAATTCGCCAGTGGGAACTTACTACCTCCTTAGTGTGCCGTATGGCGGAATAGTATTCCTGTCGCTTGCGGATACCCGCGTGAGTAATACCATGTAACCTGGTAACCGTTAAAAGGTCTCCGTTCCAGCTCTCGGAATCGGTGGTATCGGTTTGGGTAAAGTACCCTTCCGCAATCGGACCGGCCAGGGAGTAAGCCAGGCTTGTAAACAAATCGGATTCCGAAAGATTCGAAGTACATAGGCCTGAGGAATCCGGGCGAATGATGGCGGAACACTGGGTGGCACCAGACAAAACGGCATAAACCGCGTGCCCGGCTTCGTGGTGAGATGCAATTCTTAGTTGGTATGCGGAAGCCTTTGGGCCTAAAACATGTCGCATTTTCATAACAGCCTCATTCGCGCTCTGGCCTGACTGGTTGTCATAACTGCGAGCTTTTTCATGGTCACGTCTAATGTTTGAATTTTGTCTATCAACCCCAGCTCCATGGCCTCATCGGCAAAAAACATTCTACCGTCCGCCATTGTCTGGATTTTTTGGCTTGACAGCCTGCGCCCCCTTGAGAGCACCATTTTGAAGTCTTGGAAATAACGGTCAACAATGCGCCTTAATTCGCTTTGTTGAGATTCGGTAATCACAGTGCCAATAGCTCCGGTTGACTTGTGTTCACCGGTGTCTATCGGAATCGGTCTAATTCCTTCCTTTCTAAAAGCCTCTGAGTAGTCGTATAGCATCAACCTCGTACCTATCGATCCAATCAGGTCATTTCGCCCGGCATAGATTTCTGTGCCTTGGCTGCCAACATACAGGGCTGCTGAATGCATTTGCCCCTCAACCTGGGTTAGCACGGGCTTAACTTTTCGCGCTTGGTAAACCGTGTCTCCAAGCTCTGCCAAACCATCCACGGAGCCGCCGGGGGAATCAATGCGCAATACAATGGTGTCTATCGCGGAATCCAGCTTGGCGGCGTCTATGGCCTGCTTAATGTGTACCGTGGAAGCCAGGCCAAAGAAGCTGCGTTTAATCATTGGTCCGACAATGGGAATAATTGCGGTTTTACCCACTATCTGCACTGGCAAACCGCTGCGTGCTGCGTCATCCACTGGCCCCGCGTTGAACGCACGAACGTACATTATCAGCTCGTTGAAAGCGTTTGGCTCCATAGCCCATAGCAGGGGGAGGTAATTCACAATTGTGCCTTTACTGTCAGTATTTACGTTATTAAACAGTATAGTGCGGCGCTGTGTATTTGTTAGTTTTGTATTTGATTTCAATATTATTCTCCGTCATCGCGACAGTGAAAAGAGCGAAATTATCCAAGCAGTCCGTCTGAATCGTCTTCAACCGGCTTCCTTGGTATTTGAATAGCTAATCGTGATGTTGGGCTCAATCCCAGCGAGCTACCAATTTGGTTAATCAGACCGATTTGCTTATCTCGAATCATGCAAGAAGGATTACGCCGCTCCTGCATGTTTTTGTCCACAAACCGTTGCCCCCGGGCATATATGTCTCGCAGTGCTTCCTCCAAGGACTCAACCGCAATCGCGTAGGATGAAATCAAAAACTCGTCAGCGCCTGTATACACACCGGCGGGCATGGAATCGACAACTCGCTGAAATACTTCTTTTGCCCTTGGGCCTAAGAATGCAGGACACACCGGCTCGCCCTTGGGAACTGGTTCAGATGTATTGAGAGGCCGTTTCCCGGGATTGCCCTCTATTAGCTTCAATTGCGTTGGTTTTGGCTTTCTGCCTCTTTTGCCCATTTTCGTTTCCTCTTTTTTGTCGAATTTCGTGAAAGTAAAATTAAAGGGGCCCCTCCGGTCTAGAACACAAAGCTCTAGAGAGTAAACACCCCACTCCCTATACACTCGGATCCAGCCCCTTCAACACCCTCGACAACTGAACGTTACACAGCAGGACGCGGTGGATTAGGTGCCGCTCTTGAGTCGTTAATGAGAATTCACAATACCCTTGTAATTGCTTACGCTGACCATCCAGCAATTTAATCAGCTCCCTGGTATGCCTCGGTGTCATACTTGTCCTTCCAGATATGCTTGTACCAGCATCCTACCTAACTCTATTGAGCTTAAGCCGCATTCATCCAAGCGACTGACCCACAATGGCCCCATAGCAAATAACAATTCTCCGGCTCTTAGGCGAAGCTCTACCGCGTCTCGACCCTGCCTTTCAGCTTGATTAAGTAAGTCCTTTATCTGTTGTTCTCGTGTCATATCACCGGTTTCCGTTTCTGTATCTTTGGCCTTGCTTTGTTCGCTATCTCGTTTAAATGCATACCAACCAACACTTGAGCAAACCCTTCACTGCTAATGCCGTACGCTTCCAGGGCGGGACCGTTCCATCGAGTAGGCCCATGTTCGTGAATCAGCTTTCCAGCCTCGATCCGCTTGCGCCGGGCTTTGTGGTCCAGGTCGCTGGCCTGTTGCAGTAATCGTTTTGTTTTATCGCTTGGTTCCACGGCTACTCATTCACTCTCTGAAATCGGTTGTAAGAAATAATTCCGGCTCCATGGCCCACCTCGTACAGACTGCCAAGTAATGCTGTCCAGCTCCACAGGAAAGCGACCGAGTGCGGATTCTATTCCTGTTTTGGGTACCGGTTTTCGGGTTCCTTCGGCAAAGCAGCCATCAGGGGACAGGTTAAGGCCGGTAACAAAGTAGCACCCGCGGGTGGAAGATTTGGCGATATGGAAAAAGTAATCACCGGACCGGCCTTCGAGGTGGTGGCCGCGATCTGGAATGCAGTTAATCTGCGTGATGTTAAGAGCCAGTTGGTTCATAGTTTTACCTTGTGTCACACCAATTCACACCCGTGCCGGATGTGCCCCCCCGCGCGCGCGGGAGTATATACGGAACGCCTGTGATCAAGTGTGACATCTTACCTATCATATTGATTTGCCAAGTCTAGTTTGACGGCTATACCAAGGTATCCGCGAGTACGAATTCCGGGTAATTTGTCTTTGTATTTGAATCCTGCGCGTATCATGGCATCCTTAAAACCACCTGGTGTACCAGCGTCTCCGCCCTGCTGTGTTGCAAAATTCTTCCATGATTTGAAAAGAACAGACGAAGATTCACCCACGGTAGCGCCGCTGTGCTCGGTACATTCCTCAAGCCATTGCGTAAAAAGGTCTTGGTCCGAAAAATATTCGTCAGTTTCAGCCCGCACGATATCCGGCACGATCAAACCATTTTGTTGCCAGTCTTTGCAGCCATCCAAAGCCCATTGCAAAATACCCGGATATTCCTCACGGAGCTTCTGCGGTAAACCAGTATCTTTAACATTTGGCTTGAAGTTGAACGGTACTATGTGAAACCGACGCCGCGCGGCTTCGTCTACGTTGTGCAATGCCGGTTTATGGTTACCGACAAACAGCAGCTTGAACTTGGGCACGAACTCAAAAAAGTCTTTACGCATGAACCGAGCGCTTATTTTGTCGCCTCCAGTCAGTTCTTTCAGCCTAGACTCCATCCATCGGTGCCCATGCTCGGTTTCCGCAGCGGAAACCAACCTGGGGCCGTCAAGTCTTGCTAGTTCGGTAGGGTGGCGTTCGTATTTGCTAGCGGTGAATGTCGCCATGTTTGCGTTAATCGCGTAGGTGTGGAGTATCTCCATCATCACATTCAGGAGGACACTTTTGCCATTCCCGCCAGGGCCGTAGATGAAAATTATTATTTGCTCGACGGTCACCCCCGTGAGGAAGTAGCCGAACAACTGTTGAATAAACCGTATCAACTGGGTGTCGTTGCGGGTTATCTCTTTTAGGAATTTCTCGAAAATTGGAATTGGAATTGTTTTCGGGCTTACAAGGGTTGATCGAGTAATAAAATCATCTGGATTGTTTCTCCAGGTCCGGCCGGTTTTTAGGTCTATTGTAAATTGGCGCGTATTCAGCAGCCACGGATCGGCGTCCCATCGCTCGTGCGTGGTCGCGAATTTCCGGTCCTGCCTGGCAAATTCTTCAACATTTGCTGAGGTGCGGTATTTATGAAGGTGCGCCCCTGGGTGTATTTTTGACATATCTCTGCATATTTCACGGCACCATTCGGCAGCTAATCTGGTTCTTTCGATTGCCCAATAGCAACCTGTCCACCAATACCATTTCCCAATGTCGTGATCGAATTGCAGTTGTCCGGTGTATTTCTCCGCGAAGGCCCGCGCTAAATCGTCCTCGGTAGCTCCATACTGTTTGAGAAGGGTTGCGTCGGCATCTTTCGCCGCTTGGATATCGTCCGGTGTCAACTCCACACCACGCTCCCTATCTGAATCCGCTATGACCTTAATGGTTTTTGCGCGTTCCAACTGCTTTGGTGGTACCCGTGGCCTTTCGCCATCCAATGATTTTCCGTAAAAATCACCTGGTTCGATACCATAGACCCTGGAGGAATCAACGACTTCACCAAAAGCGCAGCCAGCGAAACAATGCGCCAGAGTATTTCCGTTTTCCCCCTCGCTGATTTTTAGGCTTGGATTCTTATCATCATGAGCAGGGCATCGGGCCATCCAATATGTACCACAGCGCCTCGCGTTGAGCCGTTCTGCTATTTCTTCGGTGCGCATTGGTTTCTCGCTGCCTTTATGGCTTCGCCGTGGCGTGTCCCGGTCGCGGTATTGCGGATGGCCTCGCGGATGCGCCGGGTTTGGTCTGGGGGAATGAGTAGGGCAGAGGTTGACATTGGTCTCTATCCTTTGCAGCCTGCAAGTTTCTTATGAAGGGCGTCTTTTGGAACAAGAATTCTCGTTCCTATAGTGATGTGAGGTATTTCACCACGCTTAACCCCTTCATATGCTTGATTTTTTCCGATTCCAAGTATTTTGGCCGCTTCTGTTACGGAATAGGTGGCGCAATTTTGTTCGATAGTCATGATTTATCACCGTTGCGATTAATAAGTATGTTATGGTAACGTGCTATTGTTTATAGTAACTAAATATAACTCATGAATTTATACAGGTTACGGTCTCATAGCCGTAACAAAGGACGGAAAATGGCTAACGGTGCAGATTTTTTCCAGTTTTTTTGGCCGGTTCACGAGAATGGCTATGTTTGGCGAGATGCCAGGAAAGACATGGAAGGCAATACTTCTATGGAACCATATTTAACTTTAAAAAAACCGCTAACGGATCAGAGAATGTATGAGCCGCTCACAAAAAAAAGTGGCCTGTTTAGAACATTTGCTTCATTAAGACCTACAAAGAGTGAGATAGCCAATTTTGCGAATAGATACGGCATGCTGGGAGGCGACGTTGATGCGTTTATTGTACCAGACGCGAGTCCTTCACCGGTGGAAGTTGGGGAATCACTTTCCAAATGGAAAAATGAAATAATTTTAATGAAAAACGCGCTTACTCTTTGGGATTTTGCGATGTTGAATGACAGAAAAGGTTTAGCGCAGCATATTGTTTGGGAAGGCACCGGGATGATTAAATGCCGTATGACTAGGTTTAGGGGGTGCGTAGCTTCGCGTGAACTTAGGGCGCACCTACTGGAGAAGTTTGCATTGGGCGATTTGGTTAAACCTGCTCTTTATCAAGTAAATTTGTTTATAAACGAAAGTATTAAGTCCAGGGTCACTCTTCGAAATATGTGGGATCAAGATTATAAACACCACAATTTGCATGCTTTGCCCAATGGGTTGATCGGGGCATTGTGGTTGCAATTTGCAAATGCGTTTAACGGAACAAAGCAGTTCCGCCAATGTAGTTGCGGTGAATGGTTTGAAATATCACCGCCCATAACAAGAAAAACTCGAAAACATTGTTCCTCTGCTTGTAAGCAAAAAGCTTATAGAAGCAAAAAGGAGATAACACAATGAAAGGCCACATCACAAAACGGGGTAAAAATTCCTGGTCACTGGTAATTGACCTCGGACGTGACACCAACGGTAAGCGCAAGCAAAAATGGCATACAGTCACAGGTAAAAAGTCCGAAGCTCAAAAGGAACTCAGGCGCCTGCTGACTGAGTTGGAAGAGGGCACATACATCGAGCCCACCAAACTAACTACCGGCGAATTTTTGGAACGCTGGTTAAAGCAGGTCAAACCGTTGATTGCAACTAAGACATACATACGGTATGAGGAAATATGCAGGCTTCATCTTATTCCCGCTCTGGGCCACCACCTGCTTACTAAATTAAACGGCATTCATATTGAGGACCATTACGCTGAGGCCCGGGAGAGTGGTCGTATAAATGGGGAAGGGGGGCTGTCTGAGCGCACTCTATTACACCACCACCGCGTATTATTTGAAGCCATGAAGCGGGCGGTAAAATTGAAGCTACGGTCCCGGAACCCAGTTGAAGACGTTGAGTCTCCACGCCCAGTTAGCAAAGAGGTTCAGGCATTAGATGAAGAACAAACCGTTGCACTCTTAAAGGTTGCTGAGGGAACTCCCTTATATATGCCAATATTGTTCGCGGTCACCACCGGTTTACGCCGCGGTGAATTGGTCGGCTTAAAATGGAAAGATATCGACTTGGAAACATCAGGTGTCACCGTGAGCCGATCCATTCAGCAAACAAAGGGAAAGGTGGAAATCAAGAAACCGAAAACTGAATCCAGTAAACGTACTGTAACTATTCCAAGTATCGCAATGGAAGCCTTGCAAACCCACAGGATCGAACAAAACAAACAACGGTTAAAGCTGGGCAAGATTTATCAGAATGAGGATTGGGTTTTTGCTAAGCCGGATGGTTCTTTATGGAAGCCGGACAGTCTTACACAGGCTTTCCGTAAGTTGATTAGTGATTCAGGCTTGCCCAAGGTTCGATTCCATGACTTGCGCCATTCCCATGCATCACAGCTGCTAAAAAAAGGTGTTCACCCGAAGGTTGCACAGGAGCGGCTTGGGCATTCGTCTATAGCGATTACGTTGGATTTGTATTCCCACTTGCTCAAGGGTGTGCAGGAGGAAGCTGCCAGTAAAGTGGATGAGGCTTTGCGGAGCGCAATTAAAAAACCATCTAGCTAGGGAGTTTTTGACGGTGAATTTGATGATAAGGAAACTCTATCGTTAAAGCCTTGTGTTGCAATTACACTTCCGCCTATAAACCCAACATAAGAAAAAGCAACTAACAATATTGCGAAAAACCTGAAAAATTTACCCGCTGATAGATAAGCGTAGTCATTGGTTTTAAGCGACTCCAAAAAGTACAACTGTGCAAAATAGGAAAGAAAAGTTGTTATGCCCGCGCAAGCGACCCCGAAGACGAACCAATATAGTGATTCAGCTATGCGTTCTGAGCCAGCGAATTGGGCATTCCCCAGAAATGTCAATAATGCTATTACAGCACCCCCGTTAATAATCATTACGGTTTTCTGTGCCGTGGCGGCAACTTGCATCAAAGAGCGAAACTGTTCAATTATTCGCTTTGATTCAATATTTGATTTTGACTCTGATTCGGAATTTGGCATAATTTAGACAGTGTTGATGGCAGAGGTTAGTGAGTAGTAATGAGGAACCTTTAAAATAGTATTAGCGCATGTCATTTCTTTAGGATATGCGCGTTGAATTTGTTGAAAATATTCTGCAATCCGTTTATCGACAATTATAATATCTACATAGAATGCAAGTGGGGCGAGGTATTTGTCGGTAACATTACTCCCGCTAGCTCTGACTTCTTTTCTAATTCTTTTTTCTAATTCTAACCATAGCCACCACGACGGCATTTTTGACCACGGTAAAGTATATAGAGTATCAGTGTCGCACCCAAGTGGTTTGGAGATTATGTTCATTTTCTCAATAAAAACTCCTAGGGTACCTAGCTCACCAATAGTCATTTGGTCGTTTATAAGCTTGGTAGGTATTCCGAAGAATTTGGCTGCATGCTCAATATCGGTTCTAGAGCTTTTGAGAGTTTTACTAGTGTCGCTTTTAACGACGTTCGTAAAAGATTCCGCTACCTCGGCTGAGTTAGCAAGTTTCTTATCGCCAATTCTTGACAGTTCTTTTTCTAAATTTTGTTGAAAACCTTCCCAATCTGCTGGGGAGGACTTTGTTCGAGTATCACAAAGTTTCATGTTTTGTATGGCAGGCGACTGCGCCTGAAGAATAGATTCAATTTCTTTTTGTCGACGTGTTTCGAAATACCCCGCATCTCGCAATATGTAGCACTGATGTTCAAAGAGATCCACAAATTCCTCACCGGAGCAATACTGAAAACCTAACCTGTCTTTCGTAAGTCGAACAATTTGGCAAAAATCCCGGCTTCGATTTTCCAATAGGCACTTTGTTTCCGTGGCATGTATTTCTGCAATCGATCCCGGAAAAACTTCTATGGAATTGCCTAACCAACAGACGACTGGGAATTTTCGAATGAGCGACCAATGACGCCAAACGATCTCGTCATCTTTGTGCTGTAGGATTTCTTTTAGGTGATGCAAAGTGAAAAAGGGAACTAGTCCGTTGTTTGCTATGAAACCTACAATCTTTTTTGCTTTTTTTATTTTGGATGGGTCGCGGCAGAATAGGTCTTTGACTATTGCTCCAAAGATAGATTTATCTATAGAAATTAATTTCGACGAAATTAGATTACTGATACCAAGCCACCCTATGTTAGCAACTGGTTAGCAATATGAGGCATATCTCATTTAGACATAACCTAAATTATTCAGTAAGTGATTGATTAAATGGCGGAGAGGCAGGGATTCGAACCCTGGGAAGGTTGCCCTTCAACGGTTTTCAAGACCGCCGCTTTCGACCACTCAGCCACCTCTCCAAAAATCGTATGTATCTTCTAAGTTACTGCTAAATCTAATCTCCGTGCTTAGAAAGGTCTCAAGCGCCTCCGCCGTCGACCACTACAAAAACCATCCGTGGTTTTTGCCCCCCAAGGGGGCCATCGTCGCTATGGCTCCGATGTTCAAAATCGTTCCATACGATTTTGTCAGCCACCTCTCCAAAAATCGTATGTATCTTCTAAGTTACTGCTAAATCTAATCTCCGTGCTTAGAAGGGTCTCAAGCGTCGGTTCCCGCCGCTTTGCTCGTCTCATCCGTGAGACTCGTCCCTTCGGGACCAGCCTGCGGCTGTCCAATTTTGTTCCCTACAAAATTGTCGACCACTCAGCCACCTCTCCATAAACTTTATATTGTGGCTTAGCCACCTCGACAACTTGTTCCCGACGTTGTCTCGACAATTCATTCCAGACATTGTCTACCACGGCCTTCCGTGGCCGCGTACCACCGCCAATCGCTATCGGCTCCATGCCTTCCGCGATACTTGTACTTCCTGTACTTCGTCCAAGACTCGTTTAAGACCAGTCTATCGTTAGCTCAACTTATATATAGTCTAATTTCTTCGAATTCTACCACTATTTTTATGATGTTTTGTGAAATCATCAATAAGTTGCCAACTATAATTTTACATACTTGCCAACAGTGGTTTTAAGCTGGAGCCTGATCGTTTATTGACCAGTCTCACGGTCTCGCCTGTGTTTGTGGCGTCTTTAGTTAAACTATATTAATCAGCTACTTATAGCGGAAATTTGAATTATGTCAATAGTTTTTCGGTTTTGTGATATTTCGAAAACGCTATTGAAAGCTACTATATTGCCGCTATATAACTAATAAGGCGACGAATAATACTGTAGTTGGAGGCAGAGTTCCAGCTTGTCTTTGATTTAGGTTGGATATATGCTTCGGAACTAGTTACCAAGTGTTTGGTCTTATTATCAGTCAAACTAAATTTTTAACCAACTGGAGGTTAGCCAGAAATGAATCAAAATACTCCTGTTTTTACCGGACAGGCTACATCGGCTTTATCAACTAATAAAGTCATTCGCAATACATACACTCTACTGTCCATGACGCTGCTGTTCAGTGCTTTGACGGCTGGTTTGTCTATGTTCTTGAATGTTCCGCCCATGGTGCACTTGTTCACTTTCGGTGGTTCCATTGTATTGCTGTGGTTCGTTTTGCCTAAGGTAGCTAATTCCGGTGCCGGTATCGGTGTAGTGTTTGCTATAACCGGTTTGATGGGTTTTGGACTGGGTCCCATGTTGAACATGTACTTGTCTCTGCCCGGTGGTAGCCAGATTGTGGCGACTGCTTTGGGTGGTACCGGTGTGATCTTCCTGGGTCTGTCTGGTTACGCTTTAACCACTCGTAAAGATTTCAGCTTCCTAGGCGGTTTCCTGGTTGTTGGCTTTCTGGTGGTTCTGGTTGCTGCTCTGGCCAATATCTTCCTGGCTATACCGGCATTGGCTCTGGCCATTTCCGCAGCGGTTATTATGATCATGAGCGGTTTCATCCTGTATGACACCAGCCGTATGGTGAATGGCGGTGAGACCAACTACATCATGGCCACCATCGGACTGTATCTGTCTATCTACAATATTTTCGTCAGCCTGCTTCAATTGCTGTCAGCGTTCGGCGGTGACGATTGATCGGCTCTAAACTGATCAAGTAACAACCAAACCCCGGCGCCGCCGGGGTTTGTTTTTTCAGGCTCTGTTTTTATTTATTAATTGAATTGGGGGATTGGTATGGGTTGGGAAAAATGGGTTATGGCGGCCATGCTTCTTGCCATGGTGGTGTATTTGTTTCCGCGAGCCAAAGCCATGATGCAAAATACGCGCAAAGGTACTTCTAGTGAGTGGACTGGGTTTTTTATGGTAATTGGGGCGGTGGCTTTGTTTATTGGCTTGTTGATTATGATGGTGAGGTGATCAATATTGCTTCAATTACTATTCTGGTAATATTTCACATAATTGGGCATCGATTTGTATTGAATCTCATGCTAAATTAAACGGGAATTGAACTAACGAATCTGATGGTAGGCAACTCACTGGTTTGTAAGAATTGGATGCTGATATGAATTTTATAGAAATTGTATTACTGTTTGTTGCTGTTTCCGTCGTGGTTACGGTGATTACACTTATAGTTAATAGGAAGTCAGTCCCTGGAATTGAGAGTGATAGTGATGTTCTAGCTATTTTAAATGCTGGCGACAAAATTAAAGCGATAAAAGCATACCGTCAATTGCATGGCGTAGGCCTTAAAGAAGCCAAACAGTCATTGGAAAAAATGACACAAAATACGAATTAATATTATTTGGAGGTTAAAATGGCTGACAAAACTTTTGGGGAAGCATTTAGGGCTAATATGGAGTCTATGGGCTTACCTGTTCCAAGTACTGTGTTTGGTAGCGTTAGTGCTGCTCTGGGTACAGTCGGTGCTCTCGCTGGTGCAATCGCCAAGGTCGGTGCTACTGCAACTGTTAGTGAAATCTTTCTAACAGTATCACTAGGGGCTGGCGGTACCGCTGTTGCCGCAGCGATTGGTGAAGTTGTTGCCGTTCTTGGTGCATGTGCTGCGGCTTTTTACGTGGGAGCGTGTATTGGTTCACTACTAGTAGCTGCTTACGAGACTTTGGATGTATTTGAGATGGCGAAAGTTGCTAGCTTTTTTAGCGATATTCAAGATAAGTTAGGTCAAGCTCTGGACAAATTTATGGCTCACGTGCTTGCTACTTATCCAAAATCGTCGCCTATTCGTCAATCTGTAGTGCTGCTTGATAAATTTGTATAATACAAAAACAGATTTTTAGTCAGTCTACACAACACTATCTGATGCGGAACAGGACAAGCTGTTCCGTGATCGGTAAACAATAATAGATATTCCAGTTTTCAACGCTTGAATTTTCATCCCGCCTCAACTTCAGCATGAACTTCGTTGATTTTTTCATTTAGATCCATTAGGCGTATGGTGGTCTCACGGCCTTTAAGAATATTGAGTCTGCGGGACTAAAATCAGCAACAACAAAAACTGCGACTTCGCCGGTAAAACAGGTTTGGTTGATGTCACCATCCAGTTCCCGTAATTCTTTAATTTGTTTCAGCAGGGCGTGTTTCATTGTTGCGTCGGGCTTGGTGTTAAGTGCTGCCAGTTGTTTTCGGAGTTTTTGTTCGCACAGTTGCAGGTATTGTTGATGATGGCTGCTGTAAATGGGATACAAGTCCATGCATTGTTTTAACTTGATGATGGCTTTGTCGTTCTCGCCCAAGTTTTGATACAGTTCGGCAATGCGAAAGTAGCTGAAACGATACTCTCCGGCTCTTTCGTAGGCGGCTAGGGCTTTATGGGCATAGGATTTTTTGCCTTGACGTTCGGTTTGAGGTAGTAGTTCGTCTTGGTAGATTTGGCTTTGGTATAGTTTTCCGAGCAAGTAGTGGGCTTTTTGTTTGTTGGGATTGAGTCGGATGGCGTGGTGCAAATAAGCTTCCGTTCGACTACGACTGTTTTCCGTCAGGAACTCATGCAGTTCCCGGTGTTCCAGAGCATGGATATACAGGGCGCTTAAATCGATATAGGGGTCGGCGAAGCCGGAGGGGAGGTGGTAGCCTATGGCCCATTTTAGGAACTTTTCTGATTTTAAAAACAGTTCTTTTAGTTTTGCACGATTGTGGGGTTCTGTTGCTAAGCAACGTTTGAGTTCGGTGTATGTGGCCCGGCCTACCGAATTGTGTGCAACAGCGTGGGAGTAGGCGTATATGTTGCGATTCTCATTAAATACCTGCCTGCGTTTTTCTGCGAACCAAAGTTCTATGCTTTCAATCAATGCCAATAATTGCTGACTTAGTTTTTTCGCTGGTTTTGACGTCGTGCAATAATTCTATATCGGATTCCGGTCCAACTAAGACTCTAAAAAGTACTACGCATGAGTTGCAGGAGTTTGACAATAATTGTAAAAACACTCGGTTAACATTAAATGAGAGAGTTAGGAATTGTATAGCGTCTGTAAAAGCCCAGGGGTCGAAGAAACTTGATTTGGTAGGTTTTGGTTTGAATTCTATACCGCAGGCTGTATTTGAGTTAATACAACTAGAGGTGTTAATGCTTAATGACAATCAAATCTCAAAAATACCGCGTGATATAAAGAAGTTACAAAATTTACAACAACTCGATATCGGATATAACAATATTGCCGATGTTCCAGACGAATTGTTTGAAGTGACATCATTGAAAACTGTCTCTTTGGATAAAAACAAACTGGAGCAGTTACCAGAGTCCATAGGTCGATTAGTAAATTTAAGTAGGCTCGAAAGATTTTTATTGGGTCTTGTTGGTCAATGCGTGCTCCGCTGTTTCTGTCAAATATGGCGTAAGCTCCGCGGCCGAAAACGGCAATTTTTTGCTCCAAAAGCCAAATTCCCGATATTAGGCCCAAATTGTCGCTGTGTATCGGTAGTAGTAAATTCGGTCCTTGTTTTCGGGGGATGAGTTCTATCGTGAAATAGTCTTGCCATGATTGCTTTTTTCTTGTTCGGTTGCCAGTCGGGTTTTTGCTACGCTGGTGGTGCCAGGTGACGTTTCTTTGCAAATTGCCCACGCTTTCTGAATGTGTGAATTCACGGTATCCGTGCAGTAACCTCGCTGAGAACTTTCTTTGAAATTTTCAACGTGCTTAATTGTTTGATTGGTAGCTTGGGGGAAGGAAAAACTCTCGCATTTACATTTTCTTCACAATTTTGCTTAATGTATTGAATTTTCGGTAGAAAGTATCAAAAAAAGCCGTTTTGGGTCGATACAGAATGTGGACATTCAAATAGGGTTGGGCACCTATGAAAACAGAATTTGTGAAACTCAGTCAGTTGTATCTATGTTTTTGTATTATCTTGTTATCTGTAAATGCTATATCGATATCTTGGGAGTTTTATTTAGAGGAGTTGATCACCGGGGAGCAAGAAGCGTTTGATACGCAGATGGAGTTTGTGTCCACGGTAGTGGTTTTTTCGGTTTTGTCTTTATTGTATCCGTTCTGCCGATTGCGCCGTTGGTTAATTGTACAAAATCAAGTCCAATTAGAGTTGGAGGAAGCCAAGCGGATTGCGGACCAGGCCAGTAGTGCCAAGACATTGTTTGTCGCCCAGCTTAGCCATGAATTGAAAACTCCCATGAGTGCCATTAAGGGGTATGCCGAATTTTTGAGAACTGAACCTTGTGATGCAAAGCTACAGAGTGATTTGTTGGCACGGATTGAGAGCGCTTGTGAATACACTCTGTCAATTGTGCATGATTCTCTGGATCTGGCGGCGGTGGAGTCGGGGCATGTGGTTGTCAGAGATTCGGATTTTGATTTAAACCAGGTGTTGGACGAGTGCCGTGATTTGATTATGCCCCAGCTTCAGAAAAAGTCCTTGGATCTGTCTGTTAACTATGCGGAAGAGTCCCATTGGGTTTGTGCGGATCGGACCCTGGTAAAGCAGATTGTTCTAAATTTGCTTTCCAATGCGGTTAAGTACAATAGCGAGTCGGGCAAAATAATTTTGACTTGCGACAATGATGCCAATGGCGGGGTGCGTTTGGACGTGCAGGATACCGGTCCCGGATTGTCTGAACAGGACCAGAAAAAGATTTTCTTACCGTTTGTTCGTTTGAGTTCAGGAGAGGAGGGCGCCGGTATTGGTTTGAGTGTTACGCAAAAACTGGCTGAAACTCAGGGGATCAAGCTGGGCGTCAACAGTGTTCAAGGTCAGGGTGCTACGTTTTGGTTGAAATTTGCCTGTTAGTGTTTTCGTGTTGATGTAAACGTTTTGATGTGAAGCAATAATAATAATGCTGAACAAGCCAGGGTTAAATAAACGACTGATTCTGCGCCTGATCCTGGTGTGGCTTTCCTTGTCCAGCCTAATCGGCGTGTTGGTGTATTACCTGGAACTCGCCGATGTGGATGAGTATGTTGTGGAATTGGTGGTTAATGATGCCAAAACATTTGATCGGGCGTTGATCGACCTTATTGACTCCCCGGATCAGGGGCAAATTACCAAGCTGCAACGTAAGGCGGATAGTTTAATCGAACGGCACTATTCACTGGTGGATGTTTATGATTTGAATCAGGCCCATGTGGTAACCGCTGAGCGTGAGTTGGATCATGATATTCGTAACATCATCGAGCCACGTCATCATCAACTACCGTTGGACAGGCGGATACACTTTGATAAATTCAGTATAAATGGCCAATTGTATTTACAGGTTTTGGTACCATTAAAAAATTCCCAAAGTGAAGTCGCTGGATATTTCGAAGGGGTGTATCTGGTCGAGGACGAGGTACTGTCCGCCATCAATCGGCGCATTTACCGCACCTTGTTGTTGGTGGTGGTGTCGTTGCTGGCTTGTGCGGTGGTTTTGTATCCGGTGATTTTACGCTTGAACCAGCATTTGTACAATTTCTCAAAGAAAATGCTGCATGCCAATTTGCAGTTGATGGATGTGTTGGGTAATGCCATTGCTGTACGCGATGAGACCACAAATAGCCACAATTACCGTGTCACGCTGTACGCGGTGCGCATTGGTGAGGCGGTTAGTCTTAATCACAAGGATATGCGCAGTCTGATTGCCGGGTCTTTTTTGCACGATGTGGGCAAAATCGGTATTCGGGATGAAGTGTTACGTAAGCCCCACGGGTTGAATGAAGCAGAGCAACAACATATGCGCGAGCATGTGTTGTTGGGATTGGATGTGGTAGGGAATACGGAATGGTTGGAGGGTGCGCGTGATGTCATTGAGTTTCATCACGAACGATTCGACGGCAGTGGCTATATGGGAGGACTAAAGGGGGTTAATATCCCTTTAATTGCCCGAATCTTTGCCATTGCCGATGTGTTTGATGCCTTAACAACCAAACGGGATTACAAGGAAGCGTATGACTTTACTGATGCCATGAATATGATGTGGCAGGAAAAGGGTAAGCACTTTGATCCCTGGTTACTAACCCTGTTTAAAGGTTTCGCTGCGGAGTTGTACAAGCAGATTCACAGTGCGGATGATGCGACCTTGGAGAATATTCTTACGCAGGAGATAGATCGTTATTTTTTTGAGCAGCAGTTGTATTCTATTTGAACATTAAAAACCTCCGTTCTACGAGCACCTTTCTTTTAGTATTATCGTTTTGCATAACCCACTGCCTAAGTGTTGTTAGTGCACGACAAAAAATACACTACAATTTCAATGGCCTAGTAGCCTCACCGTGATTGTTGTCGCACTTAAGCAACGCCGCCGCTGTGTTTGTTGTCCAGGAAAACGGAATTTTTAGCGTAACTGATTGAATAAGCAGTCAATAAAACTCCTGGCTCGGTTTTTGCCATAGCGGTAAAGATAATGGCAATTAACAAGTTAAGCGGGTGATGTTGCATAGTGAGAAACAGGACCCGTTTAATGCCAAATAATAATGTTATTCAGCTGTTCTATCGCTGGATACTGAGTGAGGGTGGTTATGGGCTATCGTTTCAGAAGCAGAATTTTAAGCGGTTTGTTGTTGTTTTCTTTAGTGGGGCTCAGCGCTTGTGGGGGAGACGAAGAGGCGGTTTCTGATAATTCATCGGCGTCCATTTATGCGGTAGTCGGTGGAATTCTGGAGGTTGGTGTAGGCGATACGGTACAGCTGGATGGAAGTCGTTCCAATATTGATTCCCAAGAAGGATTAAGCTATCGCTGGACATTTCTCTCCAAGCCAATGGGCAGTACCGCGCAATTGACAGGGGCCAATAGTGCCAAACCTTCCTTTGTGGCCGATATGTATGGTGCTTACAAAGTCGAGTTGGTGGTGAGTGCACGCGCCGTGAAGAGTGAGCGGGCGATTGTTACGGTTATGGCATTTGATCTTAAGCCGGCAGGCTACAACTATCATTTCGGCTTGCCTTCAAAGTGTGCCAATTGTCATAACGGAGAGCCCGACAAGTTAAGCGGCATGTCCGGCAATCATCCGTCTACGTCCGGAGTCTGCGAGGCTTGTCATATTACCTTTTCCTTTGCTGAGATTTCGTTGGTGGATCATCTGGAGGTACTGGGGGCTTGCAGTTCCTGTCACAATGGCTCCGGCGCTATCGGTAAGTCCGCAAACCATTTGCCCACCAGTATAGAGTGTGATCGATGTCACAGCACCGCCAGTTTTGTGGAACGGGCAATGGATGGCAGTTTTGATCATACCGGCATAAGCCAAGGCTGTTCCACCTGCCACAATGGTCGTATCGCTACCGGTAAACACGATACTCATCCTGCTACGGTGAGTGATTGTTATTTTTGTCATACTACGGTGGATTTTGTTGCGGTGTTGTTTGACCATAGCACCATTACCGAAGTCTGTTCCGCCTGTCATAACGGTGTTCGGGCTATAGGTCAGTCCAACACGCACCCGCCAACGACAGAAGAGTGTAACTTGTGTCATAGTACCCGCAGTTTCAGAATGGTGGACTATTTTGATCACACGGTTTTGGAAGTAACCCAACAGCGTTGCGATTCCTGTCATGACAACGCTTTTGCCATCGGCAAGCACGCCAATCATATTCCGGTGACACAGGATTGCGGTGTCTGCCATATTCCGGGTCTGTTTGCCGGAGCTCAGTATGATCACAACGGTGTAGTCAACAATTGTTCCAGTTGCCATGGAAGTGGCAGTGCTATTGGCAAGGATGCCGACCATATTCCTACGCAGGAGGATTGTTCCGTGTGTCATCAAGACACCAATGCTTTCTTAACGGTGGTGTTTACTCACACGGGGATTGTCGATGGTTGTGGTGGTTGCCATAACGGGCGTTTGGCTTTGGGCAAAGCTGCGCTGACCCACTTACCCACGAGTGCGGATTGCTCTGTGTGCCATACCAGTACAAGCACGTTTACCGCTGTGCTGTTTACTCACGCGGGGATACTGTCAGGCTGCAGAGGTTGTCATGATGGCAGTTTCGTCAATTCCGGTGCTTTAGCGCAACATCCGCAACACAGAGACACATCGGCAGATTGCGGTTTGTGTCATGGTACCACCAGCTTTGCTTTGGCGGTGACGTTCGACCACAGCGGTGAGACCAATAACTGTGTCCGTTGCCACGCGGGTGATCGACCGGCGTTGCACATACCCACCACTCAGGATTGCAGTGTTTGTCATGTGCCCGGTAACTTTGCGGCAACCACGTTCAATCACGAAGGTATCGTGAATAACTGCGGTTCCTGTCATGACGGTACGTCTGCGCGAGGTAAACCGCCGGGCCATGTGCCAACAACCCAAGATTGTGCGCTTTGTCACAATACCACCGTTTTTGCCGGTGCCGGGTTTAATCACACCGGCATCGTGAATAACTGCGCCCAATGTCATAATGGCACAACAGCGCCTGGAAAAAATGGCTCGCACATTCCCGTTACCAATACGCGGGACTGCGGCGAATGTCATTTGACCACCGGTTTTATTCCGGCAAGTTATGATCATTTGGGTGTAACGGGCAACTGCCGGCTTTGTCATGACGGTGTGTTGGCGGTGGGTAAGTCTGCAACCCATGTGAGCACCAGTCAGGACTGCAGTGTTTGTCATAATACCCGTAGTTTTTTGGGTGCCGTGTTTGACCATACCGGTATTAGTAGCAATTGTTCCAGTTGTCATGCGGCGGATAAACCGCTTGGTCATGTGGCCACCAATTTAGATTGTTCCTTTTGTCATGCGCCGGGAACGTTTGTAGGCGGGATCTTTGATCATCAAGGCATTAGCGGTGGTTGTGGCGACTGCCATAACGGTACTACGGCAACCGGTACTTCCCCCGGGCATTTTAATACTGCCGAGGAGTGCAATGTGTGCCATTCCACCGCGGGGTGGGCTCCCATCAGTTTTCGTCACAGCTCTGCTAATTATCCGGGAGATCACAACTCAAGGGTGGTGTGTCTGTCATGTCACCGCAACAATAGTGATGTCATTACCTATTCCTACCCGGCCTACGCACCGCAATGCGCCGCATGTCATGCCGGGCGTTATCGTCCCAATGATCATAACGGTCGCGCCTTATCACAAAATGCGGATTGCGGTCGCAGTGGCTGTCACCGTGTCAGTTCCCGCAGTTGGTGATCTCTTACGCAGTTTATTTGAGAGGGGCATGACTTGCCCCTTGTTTTTCTAACGTAATGATTTTCCCGCAATCAGGATTAAATACCCCCGTCAAACCAATACTTACGAAATGCCTCATCTAAGTACTTATAAACTGAGTCCAAAAGTAATATACTGCGCGAAAATAGTTAGCTATACAAATAACAATGCGATTTCAGTGGATTAACGAAATTTCGTAGATGGGGGCGGTTATGTGGTGTATATCTGAGAGCGGGTTACTCGGTCGCAGTGTATGCTTTTTCGTATTGATGTGGCTTAGTGCCTGTACCGGGGAGCCACAGAACCTGCAATTTGGATATGCCGGGGCAAAATCCACAACCATATATGCTGTGGTCAATGCCATTCAGGAAGTCGCAACTATGACCGTGGTGCAACTGGATGGGAGTGCATCCAGTGTCTCCACGCGCAAACCTTTAACATACACTTGGACATTGATTTCCAAACCGGCTAATAGCAACGCCCAGCTGCAAAATATAGATGGGGCTTTCGCTGAATTTACCGCCGATGTGTATGGAACCTACCGGGCCCAATTGGTCGTCAGTGACGGTGAATTCACCAGCCAGCGCGCCATTGCGTTTATAACCGCGTTTGATTCTCCCCAGCGACCCCCGGTGAATCACCATGGGTACAATTCACACTGCGCCATTTGTCATACCGGGGCCGTTAATACGGGTATGTCGGCAAACCATCCTTCAACGTCCGATACGTGCGAGGTTTGTCATACCACCTTTGGTTTTGATCAGGTCCCTTATGTGGATCATCAGGAAGTGTATGGCGAGTGCAGTACTTGTCACAACGGTCGCATTGCACTGGGTAAATCCGCATCCCATCCCTTGACGCGTTTGGAGTGCGGTCAATGTCATACCACTGAAGATTTTATGGTGGGTGTGCTGGATAACTTTGATCACACCGGAGTGACGCGAGATTGTGCCGCTTGTCATAATGGCGTGGTAGCTCAAGGCAAACACGAGACGCATCCGTTAACGTCCAGCGATTGCAGCTATTGTCATATCACCACGGAATTTATCACCATTCTGTTTGACCACAGTACGGTGACTGAGGTGTGTTCCTCTTGCCACAACGGGGGTAGAGCCATCGGTAAGCCCAATCCCCATCCGACCACCAGTGCCGAATGCGGTATGTGCCATAACACACGCAGTTTTCGCATGGTGGATGTTTTTGATCATACCGTAGTGGCTGTGGCGCAACAGCGTTGCGACACCTGTCACGACAATGTGTTCGCCGTAGGGATGCATAATGGACACATTCCGGTGACACAGGATTGCGGTGCCTGTCATACCCCCGGTTTATTTACCATGGCAGAGTTTAATCACAACGGTATTGTAGACAATTGTGCCCGGTGTCATGGAAACGGTACGTCTGTGGGCAAACCTGTGGGGCATATTCCCACACTGGACGATTGTTCCGTGTGTCATATCAGCACGAGCACCTTTTTATCCATTCAGTTTACCCATGACGGGATTACCGGAGGCTGTGCCGGTTGTCACGATGGCAGCGGCGCCACCGGTCAGGAGGCCGCTCCCAGGCCGCATGTACCCACTTTGGAGGATTGCTCTCTGTGTCATAGCAGTACCGCGAGTTTTGCGACAGTGTTATTCACCCATGCGAATATTTTGGGAAATTGCGGCTCCTGTCACAACGGCGCGTATACAGCATCGGGCGCACCTGGTAAGCACGCCGGTCATGTGGCCACCGAGGAAGATTGTGGTTTGTGTCACGGGACACGAAGTTTTGCCGCCGACTTAACCTTTGATCACACCGGCATTGTTGATAATTGCAATCGTTGTCATGCCACTCGCAAACCGGTGGGTCATTTACCGACAACAGCGGATTGTAGCGTGTGTCACATCGTGGGTAATTTTGCCGCGGTGATTTTTAACCATGCTAACATCGTGCACAACTGCAGTTCCTGTCACAATGGGACATCGGCGCAGGGTAAGCCCACGAATCATGTGCTCACCAGCAGTGATTGCGTTATCTGCCACAATACCACTGCCTTCGCCGGGGCAAGGTTTAATCATTCCGGTATTGTGGGTAATTGCGCCCAGTGTCACGACGGGGTCACTGCTCCCGGAAAGCACGGTTCCCATGTTCCCGTATCCAGTACCCGCGACTGCAGCGAGTGCCATACCATTGCCGGATTTACGCCGGCGACGTTTGATCATCTCGGGGTGGTGTCGAATTGCCAATTGTGTCATAACGGCGTATTGGCGTTGGGTAAGCCCGACAACCATATCCGTACCACGCAGGATTGCAGTTTCTGTCATGTTACTCGTAGTTTTAGGGAAGCGGTGTTTGATCACACGGGTATAGTCAGTAATTGTTCTCAATGCCATGCTGCCGATAAACCACCGGGGCATGTTCCTACCACTCTGGACTGTTCTTTCTGCCATACGCCGGGAACATTTGTCGGTGGTACCTTCGATCACCAGGGGATTACGGGGGGCTGCAGCGCTTGTCATAACGGGCGTTCCGCCATTGGCAAGTCCGGCACGCATTTTGTTACCAACCAGGAATGTAACGTTTGTCATGTCACCACGGGCTGGGTCCCCATTCGATTTACCCATAGTTCCGCCAGATATCCCGGCGATCATAATTCCAGTGTGGTGTGCCGCTCGTGTCACCGCAATAACAGCCAAACCATTATCTATCAATGGCCAACTTATGCGCCTGCGTGTGCGGGGTGTCATGCCGGACGTTACAGCGCCGGAGATCATGGCGGTACATCTGTAGCACAAAATGCCAATTGCGGCCGTTGTCACCGGGTTAATGGGCGCGGCTGGTAAGGCTGCCGGAGATTATTCGCCGATAATTTGCAGGCTCACTTTGCGTGTGCGTGGACCGTCCAGTTCTATCAGCATGACCGATTGGTATTGACCCAGCATCAGTTGACTGTTTGCCAGTGGGACCACTTCGGAGCTTCCCAGTAACATGGCTGCCAAATGGGAATGGGCGTTTTCCGGTTCGTCATCCGGGCAGTCCCTCAGGGCAATATCGTTGTGAAGGTAGCGCTCATTGGGTGGAATGAGGCGGGTTAAAAAAGTTTTTACATCGTCCAGCAGTCTTGCTTCGAATTCATTAATACAGATGGCGGTGGTGGTGTGTTGTGACGTGACGGTGACAAAACCGTTACGGATGCCCGACCTGCTGATTTCAGTGTTAATTTGAGGCAGGATATCGTGTAGTGTGATGCCTTGTCCTGTGTTCAGTTCGATGAATGCACTTGCGATTTTCACTTATGGTTTCCGCCGGATCAAAACGGGCCATTGTAAGCCCAAAGTGGCGGCGTGTGAATGTGTTACTGTTAGCCCGGGGTTTGCTCGTCACCAACCGTACTTGTCCGCCAGGTTGGGATATAATCGACCCAGATCGCCTTCGTCCCATTGTTCGCCGGAGGGTTCGTCGGGGTAGGCCTGGTCATTCTCAGGTATGTCCTTGCCGGTTTTTTCTTCATAGGCTTCCAAGGCGGCGTAACCGAACTCCTCAAACGAAAAGTCCTCCACATCGTCCAATTCCGCCAGGGCTTCGGGGTCTTCCAGAGCGGCATCGTACATTTCCCGGCCTTCGGAAATAAGCCAGTCACAAAAATAGCGAAACCCGTCATCAGAGCAACCGCCGTTGATCACATAGGCGGCACCCCACAAGGGCCAGCGATAGGCGTTGACGATTTGTTCAAAATAAATACTGTCGAACTTTTCAATATCACCCGCCGACAGGTTGGACAGTTTGTCCTTTAGGGTTTGAACCCGTTCGGAAAAATCGGTGCCTGCTTCCACTCGAGTTTCATCAATGAGTTTCCAGAATTTGTCTTCATTCATTTCCTTCACCTATCTTTGGTATCCAGACCATCCTTGGCCTTTAATGCATTACGCCGTCCGTGAGCCTGATTTGTGTCGCAATGCAGTACAGGCTGTTCTCATTCCAATAATAGATCGCCTTGTGGCAATATCAATCGCATTTTTACCTCATTGCCTTAGGGAACCAGCGCACAGTTTTGCAATACGGTTGAGGTTCTTGCCAAGGAGGATTGGCAGAGAGAGGCTGGACAAAACCTTAGTCATCACCAACAATGAGATGGCGCTTTCCTTATTAGGGAGGCACTCAGCAGGCAAGGGTCAATAATTATTTTTGGGGGTGGATCATGTTGGGGCAAGGAATCAAACGGGGTTTGTGGTTAGGTGCATGTCTGGTCTTGGCGAGTGGATCGGTGTGGGCAAAAAACGTCAAGGTGACGCCCTTAGGCAGTCATGATGGGGAGTTTTGTCGCTTGGATCGAGCCCTGGTTTTTGAAGACCCGGATGGTACCCGTTTGCTCTACGACGCCGGTCGTACAGTGGCGGGGCCTGAAGACCCGCGCTTGGGTAAAATCGACGCAGTGTTAGTCAGCCATATGCATGGGGATCATGTGGGTAATGCCCAGATCAAAAACGTGAACGCAGGCAGTTGCGGTAAACCGGAGTTTGTGGATGCCTTACCCAATACCAATACGGTGAATATTGCTCTGGCCAAGCAGGCCAAAATCATTACGGGCAGTGAGATGCCCAAATTTTTTGCCAATAAGCTCAAAGCTTTGGGGGGCGATCCCAAAGCATCACAATTGGTGCGCTTTGGCGCTTCTTTGCAAGTGGGCGGGGTAACCATCACTACGGTTCCCGCGGTTCACTCCAACGGCATAGCCGGTGACATGATCGGGGGCGAGTTGGGGCAGATGATGGAAAGTGCCGGATTGACCGCCTATGCCGGTCCACCTACGGGCTACGTGTTGCGTTTCAGCAATGGTTTGGTGGTGTATTTATCCGGTGATACCGGTGTGACGGCCGAGCAGGATTTGGTGGTGCGGGGCCATTACGGTGCCAAACTGGCGGTAATGAATATTGGTGATACCTATACCACGGGTCCTAAAGAAGCGGCCTATGTGGTTAACAAAATGGTCAAACCTAAAGCGGTGATTGCTTCCCATGCCAATGAAGTGGCGACAGAAGGTGGTAAGCTGATTAAGGGTACGCGCACGGCCATCTTCAAACAGGCTGCCCGGGTGCCGGTTCACGTTCCCTTGAGTGGTCGCACCATGGAGTTTAACGAACGGGCCAAGTGCGTTAAGGGATGTTGAGAAGCACGAGCCGGAACCGCCCATGCACCACGGTCGAATCACCATCGGTTAAAGTTCGTAGCTCCGGTGTTTATGTCTCACCTTGGATTAAACGCAGCCGACGCGGTTCATCGAGTTTTTATAGCTGAATCTCGTCGAAATTTTGCACTTGTGGGTGCGATGGGTCTTCGCTCTTACCTTCGCGCATGCTCCACACGGTTTGCATTCCGGCTTCACGGGCGGCGTCCAGCTCGCCCTTGATGTCGGATAAAAATAAAATCTGTGCTGCCGGCAACTGTAATTGTTCCACAATGGCACGGTAAGCCTGTGCATCTTGCTTGTGACCGATAAGGGTATCAAAATAACCGGAAAACAGCGGCGTCAGGTCTCCGTATTCCGTGTGGGCAAATAACAATTTTTGCGCATACACGGAACCGGAGGAATACACATAGAGTTTGATTCCCTGTTCCTGCCATTGTTTTAAGCAGTGGTAGGCGTCGGGATAAATGTGCCCGTGAAAATCACCGTTGTGGTAACCGTGTTCCCAAATCAAGCCTTGCAGCGCTTTAAGGGGGGTGATTTTTTTGTCGGCGTCAATCCATTGGTTTAATTGGGCAATGGCCTCATCCAAATTCAACTCACGTCCGGCTTCCCGGTTGACGTCTTGTAACAGGGGTTCCACATCCTCTCGGTGGTGGTTTTCCTTGATAAAGGCTTGCATATGTTCTCTGGCGTAAGGAAACAACACATCCTTAACAAAGGAGAGCGAGGAGGTGGTGCCTTCGATATCGGTGACTATGGCCTGGATTTTCACATTTTGTCTCGGAGTTTTATTTCGATGCTAAGCGGGTTGTGCCGCAAAGCGATCGCAAAAGGTATCAAAATCAGGAAAGCGTGTGGCAATATCACTGCCGGTAAACTCTCCCACCCAGCCGTCGGGAATCACAAACAACCGGATACATTTGAAATCCGGGTTTGCACCCATATCAAACCAATGGGTGGTATTGGCCGGTACGCTGATTAAATCACCCTTTTCACACAGTACGTGATATACCTTTTGGTCGATGTGTAAATAAAAAAGACCTTTGCCGTCGACGAAAAAGCGTACTTCAAAATCGCCATGCGTGTGTTCAGCCAGAAACTTTTGTCGGAACTCGCCTTTGTTGGGGTTGTCCCGGCGCAGGGAGACCACATCAACCGATTGAAAACCGTATTGCTCGTTTAGTCGTTGTACGTCCGCATCGTAAGCGGTAAGTACTTCGTCTTGCTGGGCATCGGCGGACAGCGGCTGATCGGTTTGCCATTGCTCAAATTGCACACCGACGGCTTTCAGCTGCGTGGCGATTTCACCATGGTCCGTGTACAGTTGATCCAGAAAATTTCCTTGTTCATCGTATATGGCCAGTGTGCTCATGATGATAATCCTCGCAATGTAAGTTCGCATTGAAACAGAAATTCAAAAGCTTCCAGATGTCGCACCGTGTCCAGCACTGTACTGCCCCAGGCGTATAGACCGTGGCCGGCGATTAAATAGCCGTGTAGGTGTTCATTCTGCTGCAGACGTACGGCCACTTGTTGCGACAAGCGCTCAATATTCTGGTCATTGGGAAACACCGGAATGGTTAAACGGCTTTCGTGGGTATCAATGCCCTCAAAGGCCTTTAATAACTCATAATCTTCCAGAATGAGATCATGGGTGCTGATGCGTGATAACAGCGTGGAATTGACCGAGTGGGTATGCAGGACCGCACCCACATCAGGAAAATGTTTGTACAGCTGGGTATGTAATAGGGTTTCCGCTGATGAGCGTTTCTCGGTGTTGATTCCATTGCCTTCATAATCCACGGCCATGATGGCATCCGTGTTCAGTTCACCCTTGTGGTGACCGGATACGGTAATGGCGAGTGTGGACGCATCCACGCGAGCGGAAAAATTGCCACTGGTGGCAGGCACCCAACCTTGAGTGTGCATGCGTTTTCCGGCGACCACTAACTCTTGTGCCTTTTGTAAAAAAATATCGTTCATGCGGCAGTGTCGTTACAAGTTTAAACGGCGCATTTTCGCATGGATTGCTTGTGAATCCTATGTCTGATTTAACAGGCGGGTAAAAGCCGGGGGGGATTGGGCCGGGATGGCCGCTCGGCCATCCCGGATTTCCATTGCCATCGGGTGCAGCAATTAATCCATTATAAACAATAATCTATTATCACTCCGGCGTCGCCGTCAGTGGTGGGTACGACGCTGAAGTCCAGGCTGGTGGATTCGCCGAACATGCAAGCTGCACTGCCGCTGGACAAAATGGGACCGGCCACACCGGCGGATGAGGTATAGCGCCAGGACACCAGGGAGATGACGGGACCGATACCGTTTTCCATGGGTTGAATCCATGGACCACCGGAAGAGCCCGCCGCTAACAGACAGTCGTTCAACCACCAATTGACCGAGCCTTGGGTGGTCATGTCTTGGGCGCAATACATGAAGTTAGGATCATTGGCATAGGTGTAACCCAGCGCATGGGTGTAATCCACACTGGTGGCACTGGGATCGCCATCATCAACATATGGGGGCAAAAAGCTAAGCGGTAGGGCGCCGGCGGCGTTGTCCAATGCTTCGCTCACGGTTTGACTTCCTACGTGGGCGCCCGTGTCACTGAAAACATAATATGCCACATCCCACGCTTTGTTGTTGGGAAATACCTGGCTGGACCATTGCGCATCTACCACACCGAAAGAAGGAACCCAGCAACCCATGGGATCATTTTCGCAGTTGCGGTCGGATTTCGTACCCGTGGTCTCAGTTTGATTGGGGATAAACAGGACCTTGCGGGCAAAGGCTTTATTGTTGTCGTCATAAACACAATGGGCGGCGGTAATGACGATGGAACGCCCGCTTACCGGATCTTGTACTACGGAGCCGGAGCACACATACGCGGTCCACGGTCCGGTACGGGTGGCTTCCGAAGGCATTTCAAAGTACAGGCGTCCGGAGGCCATTTGTACCGCGCCACCTTCGTTCCAGGCGCCATTAGTGACAATGTAAGAACCGGTGCCGTTAGCGACATCGACGCTAAAGTTCACTGTTGCAGAAGTGGCGGTGTTGAGTTTTCTGCTGGCGTCGGTCGCAACGACATACCAGGACCAATTACCGTCACTAAATCCATCCACAAAGGTTTCCCAACGGTCATTACCTGCATGGGCTGCGCTCAAGGTTTGGGTGCTTATACCATCGGGATACACAATGACAAAGGAAACAGAAGCGATACCGCTGCTGTCAGTGATGTTGGCGGACAATATATAGTTGGAACCGACCGTCTGGTTTTGTACCGGGTCCATATTGCTGATTGAGGGCGCGGTGCTGTCTCTGGTGCCGCCGGTCGGTTTTGCGCTGGTGACCGGTTCGGAAGACTGCAGTTGCATTTGCTGATGGGCGTAGGGGTGCAACATGTTGCTGCTGCCCCGCAAATACCCCAGACCGCGATTATCAATGAACAAATCTCGGGGGACTGCCTGCGACCGGCGAGTTGCAGTCCAATGATCCACTATGGCCTGCGCATCGGCACCTACGGCGTGGCTGTTGAAGGGAACACTCATACCGCTTGTCAATACGGTTAAAATGACACTGAAGGCGGCGCAACGTCGGGGGCAAATTGCAAACATGCAGGCTTTCCTTTCTGGTAAATAAACAAGTCTAGACAATTTCGCGGACATGTATGGGCGCAGTTCTCAAAACCGCGGCGGGAGAGAGTGTGAAAATTCACAATATCTCACTCCGGGAACCGTCGACGGATTCACAATTAGGTTGTGGCTGGACTGTGTTGGGGGGTACAATCCTTTGCTATAAAACATCAAATATTAGCAATATCAAAAACAACAAACCCATTTTCGCTTACTACAACTAGGGGTAGCCTGATTTGAATAAGGCTTTTTTAGCGGTTTTGAGTCCCTCCACCCGACGTACAGTCATCTGGTACGGTTTCACTATTTTTTTAAGTTCTGCGGTCTTGCTGGTGTTGGAAATCGCCGCCGGTCGTCTTATCGCTCCCTATGTCGGTGTATCCATTTACAGTTGGACTTCGATTATCGGTGTCATCCTGGCAGGCCTGTCGTTGGGCAATTGGTTGGGCGGGCATTGGGCCGATAAAGGCGCCGGTGAGTTGGGGGTGGGCGTGGTGCTGGTATTATCCGCCTGTTTCAGTCTGGCCAGCTTATTGTTTCTCACCTTTGTCGCACCATTGTTGCAAAGCAGTCAACTGGACTTGATCAGTTCCAGTTTTATTTATGTCATGTCCATGTTTTTTATTCCATCGGTGTTATTGGGTGTGGTGACTCCCGTTCTGACAACCTTGGCCTTACGCCTGGATGATCGTCTGGGGCACATCGTGGGACGTATGAATGCCTTGGCCGCTTTGGGCAGTATTTTCGGTACGTTTATTACCGGTTATTGGTTATTGCAGTATTTTGGTACCCGCAAAGTGATAATAGGCAGTGCCGTGTGTTTGGCTCTGTTGGCCTTACCCTATTTGCGTAAGATTCGCGCCAAACAGGCAATTGCCGTCTTGCTGGTCGGCAGCGGCGTCATTGGGCTGACCGAACACCGCCGGGGTTTTGCGGATCCTTGCCAGTGGGAAAGCAATTATTTTTGTTTGCGCGTGGATGATGCCTCCGATCCCAATTATGGTAATGCCGTGGCCTTGATACTGGATCATTTGATTCACGGTATCAATCACGTTTCCGACCCGGAATTGTTGATTTCGCCATATGTGCATGCCATGGATGAGTTGGTAAAAGTGCATTTCAACGCCGATCCCGGTTCCGAGTTGAGCTATTTTTTTGCCGGTGGCGGTGCTTATACTCAACAACGTGCGGTTAAGGCCATGTATCCATCGGCCAGCGTGACCGTGGCTGAGTTGGACCCCACCGTAACTCGCGTGGTACAAGAAGCTTTGTTTGTGGATATTAAGGGTATGAACATCATCCATGAGGATGCCCGGGTGGTGTTGCAAAAACGAACCGGACCCAGGGAGCCTTTTGATGTGATCGTAGCGGATGCGTTTCATGATATTTCCGTACCTTACCACATGGTCACCCTGGAATTCATACAAACAGTGAAGCGCAATTTAAAACCCAATGGTTTGTATTTGCTAAACATCATTGATGGTTTTCCAGATGCAAGATTGGCAAAAAGTCTGGTTAAAACCTTGCAGCAGGAATTTGATTATGTGGATGTGTGGTTGGATCAGGCTCCTGCCGAGGTGACTCGTGTCACTTATGTGATTTCTGCCCAAAATGAAGCACCATTCCCGGACATGGTATTTTCACAGCAGGGATTTCAGCGTCGTTGGCTTCGCATCAATGTACCCCTTATCGCCAGTGGCACCCCCTTGGAATCGTTGCCCATTTTGACGGATGATTATGTACCCGTGGACCGCTTGTTGTCCAAGATTCTGTTTGGCGCCGGGGCTTTGTAATTTTCCAGAATACTATTGCTTCGGCGCTTGTCCTTCCTGATTCCAGGGTCGGAACGGGAACGGTTTATCTTCCTTGTTAAACGTTTGAAATTGAATAATGGAGTACAGGTAGTTGCTGAGCTGATCACCAAACGTCAATAAATTGGCATTGGTGCTGCCTGTGGCCGCTTTGAAAACAAACTGGACCAGCATGATCAGTGCAATGACCAACTCCGTTAAACGTGTAACGATAAGAAACAACAACATGTACAAGCCGCGTATCCAAATGGATGGTTCGGTTTGTATTTGTTCGGGTTGGGTGGATTCGGGAGTGGTTACAGTAGCCATTTGCTGTCCTCCTATTAAAGAAAGTCCTCCTGTAACAAGCAATATTTGAAGTCTACAACGTATTTTATTCCTTGACATTGATCTACGTTGGCTTGGAATCGATTAGTTTAAAATCTCATTAGCAGATATGTTAATCCGGCTTTGGAACAAAAAGGCTTTCGCTTTGCTTGTAGCCTACATTGTTTTAGAATCACTTCTTTCGGATGACCTGTTTATTCGCTTATCGCGGATGCTTATTTAAAGAAATTCCTACGTAATTTTCGGCTGTAAAGTTCTTCTTAATCTGGCATTCTGTCTAAAACTTATGCAACAGGATTTGCACAATGACGACCGATGCTGTGGGTACGGACCCAGCTTGTGATGAAAAATTATCCACTTCTACTGTAGCCCCTGACGAAGAAAAACACGTGTCACCTGCGCTGACAGCGCTTGGCGGCCGCTGCGCAGATTATCCTCAGGAACTGAGTTGCCAGGATATGGGGCACACGTTAAGCCGTATCCACGTACCCAAAAACACGGTGTTGGAACCGGTGTGTGTGGTAAGTGGGGAGAAAGTGCTGACACAAACAGACTTTGATTTGGGTGGGGCTGTACCCCTGCAGTGGAACAGAACCTATCGCAGCAGTAATAATACGGATCTGGGGCAGGGAGCAGGTTGGATCACTCTTTGGCACAGCCGTGTTCTGGTAGGTGAGAAACAGGTGACCTATGTCGATGCACTGGGGCGCTTTATTGCTTTTAAACGGCCCGGCGTCGGCGGTAGTTCCTGTAATAGTACAGAAGCCTTGAGTTTGTATTGTGACAGCGAAGAACACTACCGCATTCAGGACCAGCGGGGTCTTCAGTATGTGTTTTCGGGACAAGGCCAGCGGAAAAGGTTGTTGCAAATCAGCAATCCTGCCGGGGCGTGGTGCTATTGTCACTACGATGCTGCGAATCGCTTGGAGCATATCGAAGATAATGCCGGTCGCAATTTGCAACTGCAGTATGGTGGTGGCGAAGAGAGCCGCGTCGTGGCCGTGTTATTGCTCCACCAAGCGCCCGAAACGCATGTAACCGTTCTGGTAGAGTATGTTTATGATGCCGCGGGTGATCTGGTGGCCGTGGTGGATGGTAATGGTAATGCGCAACGTTACACTTACCGCAATCATGTGTTGACACGCCACAGTACACGGGATGGATTTACGCATCGATTTCAATGGGACCGTTACGACAAATTGGGACGCTGTGTGCGCAGCTGGGGTGATCGCGGTTTTGACAATTACCGTATCACCTATGAACCGGAAAAAATGATTACTCGCTGTGAAGACAGTCGTGGATGTAACGAGTATCACTACAATGCCTTGGGTTTGATAACCCGGCATGTCGATGCCGAAGGCGGTGTAACACAGTACCAATACAGCAGCCACGCCAGGCTTATTGTCCAAACCGATCCTTTGGGTCATTCTACACGCTATGTTTACGATGATCAGGATCGGTTGGTCAACGTTATTCAAGCCGATAAGTCCAGCATAAGATTAAGCTACGGCGCTTTCGATAAACCCATAATGATACGGGATGCGCTGGGGCAGTCGTGGTCTTTTGATTTCGACAGCCAAGGCAAGCGGGTCAGCTGCACGGATCCTTCGGGGGCATTGACCCGTTTCTGTTACGATGCCAGAGGTAATGTCACCCGTGTGGAGGATCCTGCCGGCCGTAGCCTTTGCTATGAATGGAATCAACGCAATGAATTGGTGGCGCAAACGGACGCCTCCGGTGTACGTACGGATTTTGAATATAATGAACGCGGTCTGTTAACCCGAGCCAGAAGCCTGGGGCGTACGACTCAGTACTATTATGATGGCAACGGCGCGTTAACGCAGGTGTATTTTGCCGATGGCAGCAGTATCCAATTGCAATATTCTCCAGGTGGCCACTTAACGCATTATATTGACCCGGTTGGCAGAACCACACGTTACCGCTACGATGGTATGAATTATCCTGCTGAGCGTATTGATGCTGCAGGGCGCTGCATTTACTTCGAATATGACGGGCGCCGCCGTGTTACAGCGGTAACCAATGAGAACAATGAGCGCTATGAGTTTTCTTACGACCGCAACGGCCGCTTGGTCAAAGAGGTGGGCTTTGACGGTAGGGAACAGCAATACGGTTATGATGCCGCAGGGCATTTGATTCAGCACAAAGACGGCAGCAGTCGGATTACAGTATATTCCCGCGATGAAATGGGCCGCGTGATACAAAAGCAAAGCACTGACGATTTGTGTTTATATGACTACGACGCACTGGGTCGCTTGATTCAAGCTTGCAACAATAGCAGTGAAATCAAGTTCAAATACAATGAACAAGGCCGGCTGGTGGAGGAGCATCAAAACGGTTTGAGAGTTTGCTACGAATACAATTCACTGGGGCAGAAGACCTGGGTGCGTCTGCCCGGCGGTGAGCGGTTGCGGTATGAGTATGATTCCAGTGGTCTATTTACTCGCCTGAGCTATAGTCGCGAGATCGAGACAGCGAAAGATGAGACTGCTATAGATGAGACAATAGAAGCAGGAAAAGCCTCCTTAAGTGATATCTGTACCATTCGACGAGATCGCTGGGGCCGGGAAACGGGTCGGGATTATGGCTTCTATCGGAGCCTGGATGAATACGACTCCATGGGACGTTTGGTCCACCGTCGTGTGGGAAAAAGCCGCATGGGTGATGCAGTCATGGACTGTACTTATCGTTATAACAAGACCGGTACGCTTAAAGTCTTGGAGGATGCTCTGTGGGGCCAGGTGCAATTTCATTATGATCCCACGGATCGACTGCAATCGGTGGAAACCGATGCACTGGAGTACATGGTTTCTGACCCCGCCGGAAATATGGCAGCAACGAGTGATGTTCCGGTAGATTCAAACAGTCAGCATACAAGTGGCAATCGATTAGCTGAGTGGCAAGGGCATAAGCTGGAGTATGATTATCCCGGGAATTTGATCGCAATGTCCGGGCTCCACGACAACGTTCGATACAACTACGATGGTTCGAATCGTTTGGTAAAAGTCGAAAAAAACGGGCAAGAGTTTCAATATACGTATGATCCGCTGGGGCGCCGCATCCGAAAAACCGATACCTTTGGTGAAACCCTGTTTTTATGGAGTGGTAACATCGTTATCAGTGAATTTCGAAATAAAATGCAAACCTTGTATTTGCATGATCCAGAAGGTTTGGAGTTGCTGGCAAAAGTTTGCGAGGGGGAGATTGGTTTTTGTCACACGGATTTTCAGGGGACACCGCAGGTGTTCACCGATCTTGATGGAAATGTCATCTGGCAGGCACATACGACGTATTTTGGAGAAGTGACCGCTCTATCGGTGGAACTGCAAAAAAATACTATCCGATTTCGTGGCTGGTACTATGATGCCGAAAGTGGTTTGTTATTTGATGGTGAGCGCTATTATCATGGTGCAATGGGTCGCTATGTGAGTCAGGCTCGAAGCGGTTTAGGCGAAGTCTATAATTCCTATGCCTGCCAAAACCCGTGTATACCGAATCTGCTTTCCCGCGGCTTTGTTCCATCGGGTGATGATTTGGCTATAACATTTATACGAAATGTTTTGAATGTCGCCCTGGAGCCGGATCGAGTCATTCTCAATCGCATCCATCCAAGAGCGGCGGAGTTTGGCTCTTTTCGCCCGGACGCCTGTTTGGCAACCGTTAGCGAAACGCTGTGCTATTCCAACCTACTTTTTTCGAAGGACTGCTTTAGTAGGTGGAATAGCGGTTTGTCTTAGCGCGTTCGTAAAGCAGGATATACCCGAACCACGTTTGTGGGTTCGCTTTCTCCCAAGCGGTATAAAGCGGTTATATAGTATTCCGCATATTGTTCGCCGGATGGGATGTCGTCCACATACACGGTTGTCTCCATTTCAGCGACAGGAATAAAATCGGTTTCGCTGCTAAAGCGACGATAGACGACATAACGTTCTTGCTGGTCCGAGCCTTCCCATGCCACATTCACATGATGGTTCTTGGCGCGTGCAATCAGGTTCGTCGGAGTGTAACGGTTTTCCACTAAAATGGGAGGCACCGGGACAAAGCTGTTCAGAAGAAACAAGGTTGCCTCTTTCGTATCGGTAATGTTGCCGTACCCATCGACCGCCTCTACGTAGAGATGGTGAAAACCATTGTCGACGGTGGTGGTATCCCAGGAAAATGAATAGTGTTTCCCTCCTGTGGCACCAGTCGAGACGGCTTGGGATTGAGTGGCCAAAAGAACGCCTTCATCCCGATAAAAACGCACTAATTCAACATCACTTTCATCCCAGGCATACAAAGTGATGTTGTACATGCCGGAAGCAAAATCACCTGGCCTGATCAGTGGCGAGGGACGGGTTTGCCGCAACATAGGGCCGATTGTGTCCGGATTGGCCGTGGTGACAAAGGCCCAATCGCATTCCGAACTGAATTCGCCGAGATCATTCTCCAACTGGGCGCAGGCAATATATAAATGCTTGCCATTGCGGAGCAGGCCCGTGTCCATGCGAAAGCTGACCTCCGGTTGCGGCGACAGGCTGATAGAGTCGGGATAGTTTCCGCCACCGTTCGCAGTGTAGAGAAGCTGGTGACGTAAATACACCTGATTGATTTTTTTATCCGTGACAGTAGTAATGTGGATATCTTTTACGCCGGTTAAGATATCGCCATCTTCAAGGTTGAGTGCGATTTGCGCCTGACTGTTGACGCAAGCCATTCCCAGACTCATATACCAAAACAATTGTTTCATTGTAGACTCCGTTTTACATGAATAAGACTGGCAATGTATTCTGCAAATATGACATTACAATAGCATTCTCGGGATCAATTGAGGCAACAGTGAAGGAACTATGAAGTGGCCGCATGGCATCATGGATGCGCATGCTCCGGTAACGTCGGGGTTTGAGCGGCCGGACAAAACGGGTTGGTGGAGAACGGTTACAGTAATCTAAGCAAAAATAAAAATACCAAAGCTCCGACAAAGGCGGTAATGATTTTGCCCACCATTCCCGCAGCAATGCTGATACCCAGGAAGGAGAACAACCAGGTACCGATGATGGCTCCCAGAACACCCACGATGAGAACAACGATTAGGCTGCGGCGTTTTTTGCCCATGACCAGATTCGCAAGCCAGCCGGCGACTAAGCCGCTCAGTAGCAAAATGAGGATGCTTTCCAGGCTCATTTGGGCATGTATCATTGTTTTTCCTTCTATTTATGAGGGTACGTCTGTTTAATATACATCGGCGGGTGAGAGGTCTATGTGAGTGATTTTTGTCACAAAATACCGGTAGTGTAAGCTCGCTGTAAGTGTTTTTGCATATATTCTTGAGTTGAGGTAATTTGGAATAATTAAGGTCTTAAAAGGCTAAATTTGGATAGATTCCAAAAGTTGTTGATTTTCTGAGTATTATGTAGGGGGCCGCATGAATCGCAATGTAGTACTGGTGGGTTTTAAACTTCTTCTTGTATTTTCCATAGTATTTTTAAGCGCCTGCTCCAGTGGAGATGGTGTTGATATTCCCAAAAAAGCCCAGATTGAAATCACCGATTCGGTGAGTCCGGAAAATGATCTTTCTATTGAATTCGGTAGTGTGACGATTGGGACGACATCGGAAAAGTCCCTGTTGATTCGAAACAGTGGTAATGCTGATTTGACCCTGAATCCTATTGATACCACTAACCTGGATGCTCAATTTCAGATCATTTCGGACAACTGTTCCGGTCAGGTGCTGAGCCCCACCAGCAGTTGCAGTGCTTCTATACAGTTTACGCCCATGTCGGCGACTTCGGTGTCCTCCGGTTTTGACATTTTGTCTTCGGACGAGGATGAAGGCGTTATTACCATTAGCGTTAGCGGAACCGGAGAGCCCGTACCGGTGCCGAATATCGTGGTTTCGGATTCCATAGCGCCCAACGATGATTTGGAAATGGTTTTCGGTAACGTTACCATCGACAATGCGACAACGGCGACCTTAACGCTCACAAACGAGGGTGCGGCGGCTTTAAATATCGGTGCTATCGCCTCGGCCAATCCGGTCTCCGGTTCATTCAGCATCACTGTCGATAACTGTTCCAATCAAAGTTTGCAGCCACAAGCGGCGTGTACTTTAACCGTACAATATTTACCTCAGGTCCAGGGGCTGGTTGCCGATAGCTTTGATATTCCCAGCAATGATCCGGACCAACCCACTATAGAATTTAGCGTCAACGGTTTTGGTGATCCGCTTCCGGTGCCTGACATACAAATCACCGATACCATTGCACCGAATGATGATTTATCTATTGTGTTTGGCCAGGTAACCGCGGGACAATCTGTCACTGAGACCGTCACCGTGCGCAATATCGGTTTGGCCAATCTCAATCTTGGCGCGATTGGCGGCAGTTTCGCACTTGCGTTTCCTTTTAGTATCAGTAGTGACGGTTGCTCTAACCAAGCATTAACTCCGGATGCCAGTTGTACATTGTCTATTCGATTTGCCCCGGACGCATCCGGCGTATTTAATAGCAGCTTTAATATTCCTTCCAATGATGATGATCAGCCCAATGTGTTTTTCAACGTTTCGGGTACTGGCGAACCCGCACCGGTGGCCAATATTGCTATCCGTGATACTTTGCTACCCAATGACGACCAGCAGTTGACCTTTGGCAATGTGACGGCAAACCAAACCGCTGTGGCTACCGTAACCATCAGCAGTACAGGAACCGCGGATCTGGTTTTGAATTCCATTACCACACCGGCAGCACCCTATAGTTTTTCTGCCAATAATTGTCCCTTACAAGCTATGGCGCCGGGTACGGAGTGCACGATTGAAGTGGTGTTTGCGCCAACAACCACCGGGGTGTTCAATAGCAGTTTTATGGTAAATTCCAACGATCCGGATGCCGGCGATGCCAGTATTACGGTATTCATGAGCGGAACGGGAGATCCGGTTCCAGTTCCGGGGATTAGCATAAGCGATAATGTCGGCGCTACCGGCGATAGCGATTTGCTCTTCGGTAATCTCTTGGTGAATACCGCTGTGATCGGAACCATTACAGTTACCAGTACAGGCACGGCGGATTTGGTGCTGGGTTCCGTTGCAGGTACTAACCCCTTGGCGGCGCCCTATAATGTGACGTCTGATACATGCTCTTCTGCGAGTTTGGCGCCCACCGCCCAGTGCCACATCATGGTTAGTTTTGCCCCCACGATGGTTGGAACATTTAATGACAGCTTCAATATTCCGTCTAATGCAGGTGATATTACTATCGACATTAACGGAGTAGGGATCGCCCCGGATATAGAGGTCACCGATTCCATTAGCCCGGCGAATGACCAACAATTGCCCTTCGGTTCACTGGTAGTAGGTACCACCGGCAATTCCACTGTCACCGTCACCAATATCGGTAGCGCCGACCTGGTTTTGGGCGTGGTGGCAGGGGCAAATCCCTTGGCTGTTCCCTTCAGTATTGTTAATGATAACTGCTCATCCCAGACATTAGCGCCGGGAGCGGCATGTACAGTTGGTGCGCGGTATTCGCCGGTCAGTGCCGTTGCCAGCAGCGACAGCTTCAATATACCGTCTAACGCCGGTGATATCACCGTTAGTATCAGCGGAACCGGGCTGGCGCCGGACATTAGCGTTACCGATTCCTCGGGTAGCAGTACGGATTTGCAGGTACCTTTTGGTTCGCAGAATATAGGGACGACAATCACCCAATCGGTGACCATTACCAATGTGGGTAATGCCAATCTCAATTTGGGGGCGATTGGTGTAGGGAATGGACTGGTGGCTCCATTTGCCTTCGGTAACAACAATTGTAGCGGCACAACTTTGACCGCCGGTACCAGTTGCACCATAGTTCTGACCTTCGCTCCTACAAACGCACAATCCTATAGCGATTCGTTTGCGATTCCGTCCAACGATCCGGACGAGTCGAATGTGACAGTGAGGGTTACCGGTACGGGTGTTTATCCTCCGACTACAATGACGGTTTCGCCTACTAGCATAGCTTTCCCGGATACCTGTGTTACTGCGGTTCGGCGGACTTCTGTTACATTGATTAACACCGGCGCTGCAACCTTATATGCCCAAGCCGGCGTCAGCGGATTGGATTTTTCCGTGAGCAGTAATACCTGCACAACTGTGGCAGTGGGTTCAAGCTGCGCCTTACCTGTTACGTTTGCACCTGCCACCACGGGTATTAAAAGTGGAACCTTAACCATCGTGTTTAACGGTGGGTCCAGATCCGTGCAACTGGGTGGCAGAGGGATAACAGGCGGTACCTGCGGCTTTCCTTTATAAACATAACCATAAGGTCTATGCCGGTCAGCTTGTTCAAATGATAGGGCTGTCCGGCGTGGGCATGGGAACCGGGGCGGGATCGGGGGAATGTTGTTCCTGAAATTCATCCACCTTGGCTTCCACTTCTTCGATGTCACCGAAGCGGGCAATGTGATACAGCGCATCGCCTTCGTTAACCAGGGGCAGATTACTGCGGCCGATAATAATGCCGCTGAAAGGGGCGGTTAGCTGAATTTCCCGTTCACCAAAGGGGTCGGCCACCACACCCAACAGGCTGCCTTTTTTTACCCGGTGACCCAAAGGTACCAAGGCTCTGAGAATACCGCTGTCCGGTGCCCGTACCCAGGAACTGGATCGTGCCACCACCGGTTCCATGTGTTTAATCTTACTTTTTCCCGGCGGCAACATGTCCAGCGCACGCAGCACATTGATAATTCCTTTGACGCCGGCGCGAATGGATATCTCATCGAAGCGCAGCGCTTCCCCGGCTTCGTATAGCAACATGGGAATACCGCATTCCGCTGCAGAGGCCCGTAAGGAGCCGTCACGCAGGTTGGATGAGATAATCACCGGTACATCAAAAGCCCGTGCCAGGCGCAGTGTGTCTTCATCATCCACGTTGGCTCGGACCTGAGGTAAGTTATTGCGGTGCAGGGCGCCGGTGTGTAAATCAATGCCGTGAGTGCTTTTGGAGACGATTTCGTCCATAAACAAATCCGCCAGTCTGGCTGCCAGTGAGCCTTTATCGCTGCCGGGAAAGCTGCGGTTTAAATCGCGCCGGTCCGGTAAATAGCGTGAGTGGTTAATGAATCCGTGCACATTAACAATGGGTACGGCGATAATGGTGCCGCGTAAGCGTTTCAGGGAAGACATTTTCAGCAAGCGACGGATGATTTCCACGCCATTGATTTCATCGCCGTGTATGGCGGCACTGATAAAAACAACGGGTCCCCCGGTTTTTCCATTTACCACATGAACCGGCATGCTCATGGGTGCGTGGGTGTAGAGGCGACCGGCGGGCAGGTCTATGGTGGTGCGCGTGCCCGGAGCGATGGTGCACCCGTTAATAACCAAGGGGCCTGCGCCGAACATCAGCCTTTACCCCGGGTTTTGGTTCGGTGGGGTTTGGCTTTCTTTTCAATAAATGACACGATCATGGCGGCTACATCCTTGCCGGTAGCGGTCTCTATCCCTTCCAGTCCCGGCGATGAGTTCACTTCCATGACCAAGGGACCGCGGTCCGAACGCAATATGTCCACTCCGGCCACATTAAGTCCCATGACTCTGGCGGCTTTCACGGCGGTTTCCCGTTCCGCCGGGCTGATTTTGATCAACGACGCGGTGCCGCCACGGTGCAAATTAGAGCGGAACTCTCCGGGTTGGGCTTGGCGTTTCATGGCGGCCACGACTTTGTCCCCGATGACGAAGCAACGAATATCGGCGCCACCGGCCTCCTTAATGTACTCTTGGACCATAATGTTAACCTTTAGTCCCATGAAGGCCTCCAGTACACTTTCTGCTGCTTTTTTTGTTTCAGCCAGTACTACACCAATACCTTGAGTACCTTCCAATAGTTTGATGACCAGAGGCGTGCCGCCTACCATTTTAATCAGATCGGCGATATCGTCCGGGTTGTTGGCAAACCCGGTGTTGGGCATACCCACACCTTTGCGTGATAATAACTGTAGAGAGCGCAATTTGTCACGTGAGCGGGTAACGGCCACCGACTCGTTCAGCGGGTAGGAACCCATCATTTCAAACTGGCGTAATACGGCAGTGCCATAAAAGGTTACCGATGCACCGATTCGGGGAATGACGGCATCAAACTTGGGTAAGGTTTCACCCTTGAAATGGGCCTCGGGTTTGCTGGAGGCAATGTCCATATAAGTTCGCAACACATCGATGACCATGGGTTCATGGCCCCGCTGTTCACAGGCTTCGATCAGCCGGCGGGTGGAGTAGAGTCTTTTGTTGCGAGATAGTATGGCGATTTTCATTGCTGGTCCCAATTGGATTTTTTGTTAACTGCATGGCTCGGTGTTTCCTGCTGTTGATCCCATGTGGGGTCAGCCGGGTTTGTTTTTCAATAGAAAGGACTCTTTTGGGTTCACAATGATTTTTCCGAGCATGGCGCTTCGCCCCAATAGCATACGAAAGCGCATGGTATCCCGATTGGTTAAGGTGATTTCAATAGGCCAATGGTCATCTGCGAGCTGCAGGGTGGTTTGTATGACCAGGCGGGTTTCCTTGTGGCCGCCGGAATCGGTGACCTCGCGTTGATCTATGACACGTGATTCACAGAATACTTCGGTTTCGGTGTTTTTCTGAAGGGGATGCATGCCGAAACGTACCCACAATTGTCCCGCTTTCTCAAAAGTTTCCAGAGAAAATGCGTGTAAGCAGGAGGTTTTTGCACCGGTATCCACTTTGGCCTTAATATGACTCAGGCCCAGTTCCGGCAGCGATACCCATTCGCGCCAGCCTATCGTGATCATGGAATTTTTTTTCATGAATTTCTACAACCAATTCTTGCGTTTAAAATAGATCAGCATACCCGTGACCAGAACAGCCATAATTAACCACACCATGGGATAGCCATAATACCAACGCAATTCGGGCATGGACCAGGGACTGTTGGGGTTGTTAAAGTTCATGCCATACAGCCCCACCACGAAAGTCAGCGGGATAAAAATAGTGGCAATCATGGTGAGAACTCGCATGATTTCACTGAGGCGATGACTGGCGCTCGATAGGTAGATGTCTATCAGGCCGCCTGCGGTTTCGCGGTAGTTTTCGATTATATCCAAAATCTGGGCTGTGTGATCGTAACAGTCGCGTAAGTATACCCGGGTGCTTTCTTCAAAGAATCCATTTTCACTGCGTAACAGCTGATTGACTATTTCTCTTTGCGGCCACAAGTTTCTTCTTAATATCAACAGTTCACGCCGCAATTGGTGTATCTGGGTTAGGGTTATATTTTTGGATTTGAGCGAGAGGATTTCCTCTTCCAGGGTTTCAATCGTTTCTCCCAACGCATCCAAAACGGGATAGCCCTGATCTACAATGAGATCGATAATGCTGTAACCCAGGTAGTCGGCTTGTTGCTGCCGGGTTCTGCCTTTTTTCTTGCGCAAACGTTGCCGCAAGGGTTCAAAGGGGTCGGATTCCCCATTATGCGCGGTGATGACCAGATTGGAGCCCATGAACAAGGAGACTTGTTGAGTGGTGAGTTTGTGCTCAACAATTTGCGGTAGGGATAACACCACAAACAGCAGTTCGTCATATTCTTCCACTTTGGGACGCTGGCCGGTGTTTAAAACGTCCTCCAGTGCCAGGGCGTGAAGATCGAATAATGTCCCCAGATCCTGAATGATTTCGGCTTGAGTAATATTCTGTAGGTGGACCCAGGTGATGCTTTGAGTATCGATATAGTCTTTACACTCCTGCAGGCTGGATAGTTCCTTGTCGATATAATCCACAGCATTGTAGTCCACCAGCCGAATGCAGGGGTTTGTTCCGGGCAGGGGGGCGGCGCTGGTGAGGGTGCCGGGGGAGGTGCCCGGAGGGTGATACGTTTTGTCGAAGTAATCCATGGCTCAGGTTTGCTTTAACTTTAAGATAAGTGTGACGTTAAAAGTAGCAGATTTCCAGCTTCGGGTCGGGTTTTCCACGCATTGGGAAAGTTTGCTTATCCCAGTGATGCCAGTACCGCTTGCAGTCCGTCTTCCGGTTGTGTAAGTGTAGAAAACATGGCATAAGCGGTGCGCTCTATGATGGGGGCATCCTCGACTTTAAACAATTGACCGTTGTTGATTTCATCAACAACCGTGGATTCCGCCAGATAGGCGGTGCCACCGCAGTTGAGTAGGTAGGCTTTGGCAATATGCCCCAGTGGTAAACGGATGCCGGGTGTACGCAGTGACGGGAAATGTCGGGCATGGTTGATGGCAAAGGAAAGCCCCCAGTCCACTAATACATAGTTGTGGTTCAGTGCCTGGTCCAAGCTTTGTTGATTGCTTGTGCTGACCATGATCAGGGATATGCTGGTAAATTGTCGGGTTTCTATCTGGGGCCGTTGTGACGGCTCAAAAGTGAAACCCAGGTCCAGACTGCCTTCCATGAGGCGTCTCAAAATGGATTCCGTTTCCATCACTTCACCGTGTACGGCAATGTGAGGTTGGCGTTGATGCAGATTTTGTAACCAATCCTGCATAGCGATATCCCATAAACTGGGCGTCGCGGCAATAGCCAGGGAAGTGCTCATTTCTTCCTCAATAGCGACATCGTGTTTGGCTCGCCCCCAAGCTGCCAGAATGTTTTCGGCGTGATTGAGCAGGCGGTTACCCGCAGGTGTCAATTGAATGTCATTGCGATTACGTACAAATAGAGGGGTTCCCAACTGGTCTTCCAGAGCTTTGATGCGACTGCTTACCGCGGATTGGCTCAAGTAAAGATTTTGTGCAGCTCGGCCAAAATGCCGGGTTCGGCTGATTTCTAGAAAGGTTTTTAGCTGGTCTGTGTCCATAGATTATCCCTGGAGGCGATGGTCGCATTGTAATCGGAAATTTCGAACGTGACGATAAAAATATTGCGCTTTACCAAAATCGGCGTTTTCCGTTATTTAAGCAACTACTGATCGATGCGATGTAACGGTCAGAGTTTGTAGCCGGTAGAACGGATTCATTTCGTTCAGTGGTATTTTCCTTAAGGAGATAGATATGAAATTTAAAAGGGTGTTGTCACTTTTGGCTCTAATGTCATTATTGGCAGGCGGCGTGGCATTGGCTGAGGAAGAAATGACTCCTCAACAATCCTGTGAGCAAGCGGCAGAAGAAGCCGGCTTGTCTGATCCAGCCGATGTTAGTGCCTATGTGCAAACCTGTCTGGAAGACATGGGTGCACAAGCCGAAGGTGGCGACGGTCAAAGTAATTCCTCAGGCAACTAGAGAAGTAAGAGGCAGTAAACCATGGTAGAAGATGAATTTGATCTGGACTTGTATGATACTTTCGGTGATGAGAATTTGGAGCTGGACGAGCCATCGGGAGCTAGCAAATTAAACGCACGACAACGCTACGACCGACTAATGGAAGAAAAGCGTGTGAGACAACAATTGGAAGACGATTTCAGGTACTGGTAGAACTTTGGTTTTGCTGTCAGGGCACCCTCTGGAAAGGGGGTGCCCTTTTTTGTCTGCAAATTTCCGCCTTTCCTGTCCGGTGCCTGGGTGTTTACCACAACCCCCCTGATAATCAAATGTCATTCCAATTTTTATAATCTTCGTGATCTGGTGCAGTTTTTCAGCGAATTTGCACGGAAAATACTTCGATAACGGTGGTATTTCCGCGAAATTGTCATTAGACTGCGCACTTGAAGCAGATGCGAAGGTTTTGACTAATGGATGATTTATTCCTGTTGCTCAGTGAAGACGAGCTGGATTGGTTAGATGAGTTTCTTCTCGAACGTATCGATGAAGATGCCGATACCGAGGGAAAAGACGAGGGCGTGCTGGGAATTTCCGAACTTGACGGCATGTTCACAGCCATTGTCAGCGGACCGGTTCCCGTCATGCCCTCGCAATGGTTGCCGCATGTCTGGGGTGATTTTGAACCACAATGGGGCTCGGAGGAAGATTTCTCCGAG